>CAZNLX010000304.1:0-2216 GCA_964573925.1 uncultured Intrasporangiaceae bacterium | reverse complement strand
CCTCGAACTGGCTGTAGAGGTAGACCTCGTCGTCGACCGGGTCGACGAAGCGGTGCAGGCCCTCGCCGGAGTTGGTGTAGCGGCCGACCGCGTCGACGACGAGGACATTGTCGGCGGCCAGGCCCGGCAGCGCGATCCGGCTGTCGGCGAAGACCTCAGCGGGGTCGAGCGCGCGCCCGTTGAGGGCGACCGACTCGACCGAGTCGCCGACGAAGTCGATCCAGGTCTGCTCGCCAGGGGTCCGGGCCGAAAAACGCACCGTCGTCGTCGTGCGGAAGGTGGCCGGTCCGGTGGTCAGGTCGAGCACCACCTCGTAGCCGTCGACGTGCAGCAGGGCGGCGCGGGCGGCCGCCTCGTCGCGAGTGAGGTTGGTGCCTGGCACGGGACGCTCCTTGGGGTGTGACGGAGTGATGCGCGGGTATGCCGCTGCGGCTGGTTCGCGTGGACGGGTGCGTCCGCGGGCCATCTTCGCATGCCCTCCGCACCCGCCACAGGGCGACGGCGGCGTCCGGGTGACACAATGCCGGGCATGACGACCAGCGCAGCGGCGGCGTCGGGTAGCCCCCGGCCGGCCCGGGTCCGCCGACAGCCCGCCGAGATGTGGTTCGACCCGATCTGCCCGTGGGCCTGGATGACCTCCCGGTGGCTCATGCAGGTCGAGACCGTGCGTCCGGTCCGGGTCACCTGGTCGGTGATGAGCCTGGCCGTCCTCAACGAGGGCCGCGACCTGCCCGAGCAGTACCGGGATCTCATGGACCGGGCCTGGGGACCGGTTCGGGTCATCATCGCCGCCCAGCAGGCGCACGGTGACCGGGTCGTCAAGAAGCTCTACGACGCGATGGGCACCCGGATCCATCTCCAGGGCAACAAGGATTTCGACGTCGTCATCGCCGAGGCGCTCGCCGAGTGCAAGCTGCCGGCCGACCTGGCCAAGGCCGCCCGGTTGAAGAAGTACGACGCGGCCCTGCGGCGCAGCCACAAGCGCGGCATCGGCCTGGTCGGCACCGACGTGGGCACTCCGGTCGTCGCGGTCGGTGGGGTGGCCTTCTTCGGCCCGGTGGTCAGCCCGGCGCCCAAGGGTGAGGCCGCCGGTCGGCTCTGGGACGGGTGCGTGCTCGTGGCTGGAACCCCGGGCTTCTTCGAACTCAAGCGCACCCGAACCGTCGGCCCCATCTTCGACTGAAAGCGAACGACACCCTCATGCGAGTTCACCTCGGTGGCGACCACGCGGCATACGACTTGCAGCGCGCCCTCGTCGACCACCTCACCCGCGCCGGACACGATGTCGTGGACCACGGGCCGCTGGCGTTCGACGCCCTCGACGACTACCCGGTCTTCGTCCTGCGGGCGGCGGTGGCGGTCGCCGAGGAGCCCGGATCGTTCGGCATCGTCCTGGGCGGCTCTGGCAACGGCGAACTCATCGCTGCGAACAAGGTGCCGGGCGTGCGGGCGGCATACGCCTCGAGTGTGGAGCTGGCCGAGCTGGCTCGCCAGCACAACGACGCTCAGGTGATCTCGATGGGCGGCCGGTTCACCGATGTCGAGACCGGCTGTGCCATTGCCGACGCCTTCCTGGCCACGCCCTTCTCGGGGGACGAGCGGCATGCCCGGCGGTTGGCGATGATCACCGACTTCGAGCTCGACGGGGCCATGCCGGAGTGCTGAGGCCCTCAACGTCGTGCTGAACCCGGCGGCGCGCCCCGGCTCCCGCTGGGATCTGGCCGTGCTCGCCCAACCGTGGGCGGCCCGGGCCAGGGGGCTGCGCCGGGCCCGCCAGCCGGTCCGTGCCGCCGGTCTGGTGGTGCTCGGCTGGTTGTTGCTGGGCCTCATGTGCTGGTGGCCGGCCGATGTGTCCTGGGCGCTCTACGCGCCGCTCATCGTCCTGGCCGGGCTCTTCCTCACCACGGGCTGGTTCCTGCTCGTCTGCCTCTCGTATGCCGCGTGCCTGGGCTACTCCGCGGTCATGGTCCGGGGCTGGTCGACGCTGCAGGCCGTCACCGTCCTCGCTCTGGCGGTAACGATGGCGCTCATGGTCCTGCGCACCCGCTCCCGGGAACGGCTCGGCGTGCAGGGCAACGGCGGCGAGGACATGCTCGTGGACCTGCGCGACCGGCTGTTGTCGCTCGGGGAGATGCCCGAGCTGCCCGCCGGTTGGCACGCCGAGTCGGCGATCCGCTCGGCCTACGGCGACAAGTTCTCCGGCGATCTGGCGGTCA
>CAZNLX010000303.1:0-2218 GCA_964573925.1 uncultured Intrasporangiaceae bacterium | reverse complement strand
CGAACCGCCGCAGGATCTCGGTGACCACCTCGGGCTGGTCGGAATGGACCCAATGCCCGGCTCCCTTGACCATCACCTGACGCACCCGCGGGAACAAGGCCCGCATCGGCTCCTCGTCACGCTCACCGATGTAGGTGGAGTCCGCGCCGCCCACCCAGACGACGGGCTTGCCGAACGGCCGGTATGCCGTCGCGTCGGCTCCCGGCCAGCCGGCCACCCCGGTCTGGCCCAGTCCGGCTCGGACGAGGGCGTCGAAGTTGACCTGCCAAGACCATTCGGACCCGTGCCGGCGGAGGTTCTGCAGGAGGAAGGCCCGAATCGCCGGTTCGGGGATCTGCGGGGCGAGGGCGGCGTCTGCCGAGGCCCGGTCGGGCAGGGTCTGCAGCGGCAGGGAGCGCAGCGCGTGGACGTAGTCGACGAACCAGTGGTGCGATCGGTAGTGGCGGGGGGCGATGTCGATGACGGCCAGCCGGTCGAGCAGGTCGGGTTGCGAGAGCGCCACAAGCATGGCGACCTTGCCGCCGAGGGAATGGCCCACGAGGGTCCATGGCTCGGCCGGCGCGGTGGTACGCAGGGTGCTCGCGACGGCGGCGGCATACGCCTGGAGTGAGAAGTGGTCCCCCCAGGGTGAGCGGCCGTGGTCGGGCAGGTCGACGAGTAGGCAACGCGCCTGGTCCGCCTGCGGGCCAGACAATGCCTTGGCGATCTGCATCCAGTTGCGCCCCTGGCCGAACAGCCCGTGTACGAAGGCGATTCGCGGCCCGGACGTGCCGACCGACATGGTGTGCAGCCTGGATCGGACCGCCGATGTCATGGCCGACCCCACCCCCCTGCCGGGTCGAGGTATTCCGCTACCTTCTGGCGGTCGTCGATTACCTCGAACCAGCGGCGCCGGGCGGGCAGACAGGGCGGGGGGAGCCACACGGCGGGCTCAGCGACCGAGGAACTTCTCGAAGCCCGGTGGCAGGTCCGCCAACGTGGGTTCGGCGGAGACGCCCGACTGCGAACCGGCACCCGACGGCATGCCGAAGGCCTTGCCCGCTGCGGCCTGGCGCGCTTCGGTGGCCCGCTGAGTGAGGGCCTGCTCCTCGGCGGCCCGCTTGGCCGGATTGCCGCTCTTGGCCTTGCGGCGAGGCGGCGGGGCCGCCTTGCCCTTGCGCATCCCGGGCATGCCGGGCATCCCCGGGATGCCGGGAACTCCCCCGCGGGCCAGCGACTTCATCATCTTCTGGGCCTGGGTGAACCGTTCGAGCAACTGGTTGACATCGGAGACCTGCATGCCCGAGCCGCGGGCGATGCGCTGGCGACGAGACCCGTTGATGAGCTTGGGGTGGGTGCGCTCGAAGGGGGTCATCGAGCGCACCATCGCCTCGACCCGGTCGAACTCCCGCTCGTCGAAGGCGTCGAGCTGGGCACGCATCTGCTGCATGCCCGGCAGCATTCCGAGCATCGCCTTGAAGTTGCCCATCCGCTTGATGGCGGCCATCTGCTCGAGGAAGTCGTCGAAGGTGAAGTCCTCCTCGGCGAGGAACTTGCGCGCCATCTCATCGGCCTGGCGCTTGTCGAACGCGCGCTCGGCCTGCTCGATGAGGGTGAGCACGTCACCCATGTCGAGGATCCGCGAGGCCATCCGGTCGGGGTGGAAGACCTCGAAGTCCTTGACCCCCTCACCGATCGACGAGAAGAGGATCGGACGCCCGGTGACGTGCGCGACCGATAGGGCGGCACCACCGCGGGCGTCGCCGTCGAGCTTGGACAGGACGACTCCGGTGAACCCGACCCCCTGCTGGAAGGCCAGGGCAGTCTCGACGGCCGCCTGACCGATCATCGCGTCGATGACGAAGATGACCTCGTCGGGGCGGATCGCCGCGCGAATGTCCTTGGCCTGCTGCATGAGGTCGGCGTCGACCGCCAGCCGGCCGGCGGTGTCGACGATGACGATGTCGTGCTGGCGAGCGATGGCGTGCTGGATGCCGTCGTCGGCGACCTTGACTGGGTCGCCGTACGAGCGGGTGCCCTCACCGGTCCCGCCGACCGCGTCGTGACCGGCGACATTGCCCCGCTCCGGGGCGTAGACCGGCACCCCGGCCCGCTGGCCGACGACCTCGAGCTGGGTGACCGCGTTGGGCCGTTGCAGGTCGGCCGCGACGAGGATCGGGGTGTGCCCCTGCTGCTTGAACCAGTAGCCGAGCTTGCCCGCGAGGGTCGTCTTACCCGA
>CAZNLX010000302.1:0-2229 GCA_964573925.1 uncultured Intrasporangiaceae bacterium | reverse complement strand
GTGATCCGCAAGCAACCGTGGGTGGTGACCGGGGCCGACGGGGTCGACGAGATCGCGATCCGGCAGGTGACGACGCTCGGCCTGTCCTTCGACCACCGCCTCGTCGACGGCGAACTGGGCTCGCGCTATCTCGCCACGGTGGCGGCCATCCTCGAGGACCCGGCCCGCGGGCTGGTCTGGGGCTGAGCGAGGCGGTGTCGTGGCAAGCTGGACCTGCCCGACAGCCCGGTCGGACCGAGGGAGGACCGCGTGAGCCAGAACCCGTCGATGCCGCAGGAGCCTGGACGGCCGTCCGCCTACGACGACCAGCTGCGCGCGCGTGCGCTGGCCAACATCAAGCGCCGCAACGAGTTCTGGCAGCACGCTACGTCCTATGCCGTGGTCAACGGCTTCCTCGTCCTGTTGTGGTTCTTCACCGGCGCGGGCTACTTCTGGCCGATCTGGCCGATCCTCGGCTGGGGCGTCGGCCTGGTCTTCCACGCCTTGTCCCTCCGGTGGGCCGACGAGCCCAAGGTCAGCCGCATCGACTCCGAGACCGAGCGGTTGCGCCGACGCGACGAGGCCCGCGGGATCGGTCCCTCCAGCGGCGCCACCCGTCCGGGTCCGGCCGTCCCGGGCCCTGCGGCGCCCGGCCCGTGGGATCGCAGTCCCGGCCCGCAAGACACGTACTGAACCCACGTCCGCGGGTCCGCCACGAAACGGCGAGCGGGCGGCATACCGCGTGGGTATGCCGCCCACTCGCCTTCGTGGGTCAGGACCGGTGACGCCCGGTGTAGGCATCGCCCGCGTCGGGCAACTCGTTGAGCGTATGTCCGCCTGACTCGGCCGTCACCACGTCGACCAGGTCGTCGGTGACCGTATGCCGCGGCGCCGATTCCAGCGCCCCGCCATCCGGCGTCGTCTCGTCGGTCCCTGCCGACCCTTCGCCGTCGGCCCCGTCGGTGCGCGCGTCGTCGGCGGCCCGCTGGAGTGCCGACCGCGAGCTCAGGTGCACCTCGGGCATGAAGGCGAGCACGAGCAGCCCCAACGCGCAGACGATCGCGCCGATGAGGAAGACGAGATCCATCGACTGGGCGAAGCCGACCTTGAACGGGTGCGCGAGGGTGGGGTTGAGCGCGGAGATGAACGACGAGTCGTTGAGTGCCCCGCTCAGGGCGCTCGTGTTGCCCGAACCGAGCGCCTGGACGAAGGCCCGGTTGGTCGGATCGGCGAGCACCGCCGGGTCACGCGTGGCAGCGAGGAACGCGGGATCCGTTGCGGCGGAGCGGAAGGCGGCGGCGATGTTGTCGCCGACCGTGTTGAAGAGCACCGAGAGGAAGACGGCCACCCCGAGCGTGCCGCCCATCTGGCGGAAGAAGGTCGCGGCGCTCGTGGCCATTCCCATGTCGCGTGGGTCGACGACGGCCTGGACGGCGAGAGTGAGCGGCTGCATCGTGTTGCCGAGGCCGAAGCCGAACAGGAACATCAGGCCCATGACGAGTCTGAGGTCGGTGTCGGCAGTGATCCGCGAGAGCAGCAGCAGCCCGACGACCATGACGGCCACGCCGACGATCGGGAAGACCCGCACCCGGCCGGTGCGGGTCATGAGCTGACCGGACACGACCGAGGCGATCATCATCCCGAGCACCATCGGCAGCATCATGAAGCCCGACCCGGTCGGAGTCGCGCCGTGGACGATCTGCAGGTAGAGCGGGATGACGAGCATGCCGCCGAACATCCCGGAGCCCACGACGAAGCCGCCGCCCAGAGCGATGGCGATGGTGCGGTTGCGGAAGATCCGCATGGGGATGAGGGCCGAGTCGCCCATCCGGGACTCGACGACGACGAAGGCGATGAGCCCGACGAGCCCGACGGCATACGCGATGATCGAATCGGTCGAGAGCCAGCCCCACTCGCGACCCTGCTCGGCGACGAGCAGGAGCGGCACGACGCCCACGACCAGTGCGGTCGCGCCCCACCAGTCGATGCGCGCGGGCCGGGCGAAGTGCGAGACGTGCAACGTGCGCCAGACGATCGCGAGCGCGACGATGCCGACCGGGACGTTGACGAGGAAGACCCAGCGCCAACCGGTGATGCCGAGGATGCTGTCGGCGCCGGCGAAGAAGCCACCGATGATCGGGCCGAGCACCGAAGAGGTGCCGAAGACGGCAAGGAAGTAGCCCTGGTACTTCGCACGCTCCCGCGGCGGCACGATGTCGCCGATGATCGCCAGGGCGAGCGAGAAGAGGC
>CAZNLX010000301.1:0-2260 GCA_964573925.1 uncultured Intrasporangiaceae bacterium | reverse complement strand
ACATGGCCAAGGACGAGACCTACGCGGGCGAGTTCTACTGCGTGAAGTGCAAGGAGAAGCGGACCGCCGAGGGCAAGGTCGTCGTCAGCGAGAACGGCCGCCGGATGGCCAAGGCCACCTGCCCGACCTGCGGGACCAACCTCAACCGGATCCTCGGCAAGGCCTGATCCGCCAGATTCGTTGGCCCGGGAGGGCGATCCGCCGTGCGGCGGGTCGCCCTCCCGGCGTCTGCGGGTGGGTTGCCGGCGGCTCACCACCGGAACGAAGGGGCGGCCTGTGGATGACCGCCGCACCGCGTGCCCGGCATGTGGCAGATTCGCCGATATGTCCATCAGCCGGGTGAGCCGTTCGGAGCCGCACCGCGTTGCCCGACCCAGGCTGCACCCCCGTCGGCCACCGTTGCGGCGGGCCGCGGACGAGGTGCAACTGGGGGTAGGTTCTCGGGCCGTCGTGCTCAAGGGCTTGTCCAGCGGTCAGGTCGCTGTGCTCGAACGGCTCGACGGTTCTCGCTCACTGGCGCAGCTGCGGGACGTGGCCGCCGCGCACGGCGACCAGCCAGGCGTCGTCGACGACTTGCTCGGGTTGCTCGCCAGGGTCGGCGCCCTGGCCGATCCGCGGGCCGAGCGGGTGGAGCACCTGGAGTCCGCCATGGCCGTTCCCCGCCACGTCCTCGTCGGCGGCCCGGAGGTGCTGACGGCGAGCGTGTCCAGAGCCCTCTACCTCGCGGCTGTCGGCGAAGTCAGCAGCGGGGCGGCGGCCCTCGACCAGGCCGAGTTGAGCCTGCGCGACCCAGGCGGGTCGTTGGCCCTGCGGGCCCCGGCCCCCGACCTCGTGGTGCTGTGCGCCCAGGATGGCCTCGATCCCGCCGACGCCGCGCCATGGACCCGTCACGGGATCAGCCACCTCGCCTTCGTCACCGAGGGCGACCAGGTCGTCGTCGGCCCGTTGGTGCGTCCACGCAGCTCACCGTCCGGAACCTGCCTGTCCTGCCTGGAACTGCACCGCTGCGACCGAGACGCCGGCCGGGTGCATGTGCTCGCCCAGACCGTCCACCGGCGAGCTCCGGCGCTGGCGCTGCCGCCAGGACGCACGGTCGGCCCGCTGACGGCGCTGGTCGGCCCGGGCGGCCCGGTCCGTCCGCATGCTCTCGAACCTGCGCTGCTGGCGGCGGCCGCGGCGATCACGGCGATGGTCGTGGCGGCATACCTCAGCGGGGAGCCGCTGCCCGCCGGAGTGACCGTCGAGCTGTCCTCCCCATGGCCTCGGGTGGACCATCGGCTCTGGCCACCGCACCCCCGATGTCCGGCTCATTCGGTCGCCGTCAGCGGACCGGGTCGCGGCGAGGGACAATGGCCGATGTGACCGATCTGCCCAGAGCCGCCGTGACGCGGGCCGCGAAGCTCGCGACGCTTCCGCTCGGGTATGCCGGTCGCGCTGCTCTGGGTCTCGGCAAGCGGGTGGGGGGCAGACCGGCCGAACTCGTGGCCGCCGAGATGCAGGCCCGCGCCGCGACGCAGCTGTTCACCGTGCTCGGTGAGCTCAAGGGCGGGGCGATGAAGTTCGGTCAAGCCCTGTCGATCTTCGAGGCGGCCTGGCCTGAGGAAACGGCCGCGCCCTACCGGGCCATGCTGACCAAACTGCAGGACAGCGCTCCGGCGCTCCCGCCGGCCCGGGTCCACGAGGTGATGTCCGCCGAGCTGGGGCCGCGCTGGCGCAGTCGGTTCCGCTCCTTCGACGATGTGGCGGTAGCCGCAGCCTCGATCGGCCAAGTGCACCGAGCCCAATGGCGCGACGGCCGGGACGTGGCCGTGAAGATCCAGTATCCGGGGGCCGGCAAGGCCCTGCTCTCGGACCTGTCGAACGTTTCCAAGGTAGCCCGGGTGGCCACCGCGTGGATACCCGGTATCGACATCGGACCGATCCTCGAGGAACTGCGCGGGCGGATGTCCGAGGAGTTGGACTACCGGTTGGAGGCCTCGGCGCAGAAAGCGTTCGCCAAGGGCTTCGAGAGCGATCCCCACATTGCGGTCCCCGCCGTGGTCGCCGGCAGCGAGCGGGTGCTCGTCACCGAGTGGTTGGCGGGCGAGCCGCTGTCGAGGATCATCACCGACGGCACCCAGCAGCAACGCGATCTGGCCGGCCGGCTCTACATCGAGTTCCTCCTGGACGCCCCGGGCCGGTGCGGGCTGCTGCACGCCGATCCGCACCCGGGCAACTTCCGGCTGCTGCCGGACGGGCGCCTGGGCGTGCTCGACTTCGG
>CAZNLX010000300.1:0-2280 GCA_964573925.1 uncultured Intrasporangiaceae bacterium | reverse complement strand
AGATCTACACAAGCTCACACACTCTTTCCCTACACGACGCTCTTCCGATCTCAGGCCCGCGAGCTCTCCGAGTCCTGCGGTGTCCCGCTGGCCGATGCCTGGGCCTCCGCCGCGCAACTGTTGCGGGAGCGGGAAGCCTTGCGGCGCAAGGTCGCCACGGCCCTCGCGGGTCCGCGGGCCACGATCCGGGTGCTCACCCTGCTCCCGCTGGCCGGGCCGGTCGTCGGGCTGGTCTTCGGAGTGGACCCGGTTCGGCTCTACGCCGGCTCGTCGGTCGCGCTGGCGTGTGCTGTCGGTGGGTTGATGCTGCTGGCCGTCGGTCGGTGGTGGTGCCGGATGTTGGTTCGCCGGCTGGGGCTTGGGGGGTTGACCGGGTGAGCGGAGGTGTGTCCAGGTGACCGGCTCGTCGCTGGCCACTCCGGCCGGGGTGGCGTTCGTCCTCGCACTGGCCGTGTTGTGCTGGCCGAGCCGGGGGCGGTCGGCGGCCACGTCGCGTTCGTCAGGGCGGCCCGGTTCGTCGTCCGCACACCCCGGCGTTCCCGGGGCCTCCGGGGGACGTGGTGAGGACAGGGGGCCCGGAGCGCTCGGGGAACGCGGGCAGCCCGGGAGCGAACCTGCCCCTCGGGAACCCGGCGAGTCGGGTGACATCGCTGCCTCCGGCGAGGGTCCCGACGAGGGCGCAGATGATCCGCCGACTCTGCCCGGAACGGCCGACGTGGCGACCGCGATGGAGTTGCTCGCGCTCGTCCTGAGCGCGGGTGGTGGGCTCGTCGATGCTGTGGAGGCCGTCGCGCGGACCTCGACACAACCCGTGCGTGGGGCGCTCGGAGTCGTCGCTGCCGCTGTTCGGTGGGGTATGCCGTGGCGGGTCGCCTGGGACGCGGTCGGTCCGGCCTGGGCCCCGGCCCGGCGGGCGTTGGCCCTGGCCAACGAGGCCGGCGTTGCCCCCGCGGCAGCGCTGCGTCGGGCCGCGGCCGACCTGCGTGCCGCTCAGGTGCAGGAACTCGAGCTGGCCGCCGCCACGTTGGGGGTGGCCGTCGTCGTGCCGCTGGGCACTGCGTTTCTGCCCGCCTTTGTGCTGCTCACGGTCGTTCCGTTGGTCGTCGCGCTGGCCGGTGAGGTGCTGTGGTGAGCGAGCAGGTGCGGCTGGGTGATCGACAGGGTCCGCAAACCCCCCGAGACGTTGGCACTGGCCACACCGGCTGCTGTGAGCGTCCGGTGTGCCAGATAGGACCGGAAGCCAGAGGCGCAGTGGATCACGACGGGGCGTCCGTCGGCCGCGTCGCGAATCCGGTCGATCGCCGCGGCGACCTCGGGCTGCGGCACGAGGACCGCGCCCTCGACGTGTCCCTGGTCCCACTCCTCGCGGGACCGCACGTCGAGAACGAGAGTCGCCTGCGGGTCCACCGGGGTGACCGGGTCGTGCTGGACCAGCCGCCCGGACAGGACGTTGTCGGCGATCATCCCCAGCATCATCACCGGGTCTTTCGCCGCACCGAACGGCGGCGCGTAGGTGAGGTCCAGGTCGACGAGGTCGTCCGCGCGAAGCCCGCCCCGCGCGGCTGTCGCGATGACGTCGATGCGCTTGTCGACCCCGGCCCGACCGGCCCCCTGCGCGCCGAGGATGCGGCCCTCTGCGTCGAAGTGCAGCAGCAAGTGCATCGTCTCCGCGCCGGGGTAGTAGCTCGCGTGATGACCGGCATGGACCCGGGCGGTGTGCACCTCCCGACCCACCAGCGCCCGGCGTGACGCTCCCGTCATGGCGACGACGAGGTCGAAGACCCGCACCACGGCGGTGCCCAACGGCTGCGGTGAGCGGCGACCACGGCCGGCGATGCTGTCGGCTGCCACTCGCCCACCCCGGTTGGCGGGGGTGGCCAGAGCCACCGGGCCCACCGCGCCGGTCACCGCGTGGACGCTCGCGGTGGCATCGCCGACCGCCCAGATGTGCGGATCGGAGGTCCGCTGCTGCTCGTCGACGACGATGGCGCCCTGCTCGGTGAGGGTGAGACCGGCCGCCGCGGCGAGTTCGGAGCGGGGTTTCACCCCGACCGAGAGGACCACGAGGTCCGTCGCCAGGTGCTGACCGTCGGCGAGCTCGACCGCCGGGCGGCCGTCCCGGTCGGTGATCTCGCGCGCCGCCATGCCCTGGTGAAGGTCGACCGCGTGCGCGGCGAGTTCCTCGGCGACGTATGCCGCGATCTCCGGGTCGACGACCGGCAGCACCTAGATCGGAAGAGCACACGTCTGAACTCCAGTCACGAACGCTTATCTCGTATG
>CAZNLX010000299.1:0-2284 GCA_964573925.1 uncultured Intrasporangiaceae bacterium | reverse complement strand
TGCCCGAGCGGGTGGACGCGGTCATGGAGACGGTGGGGGCGGCGACGTGGTCGCATTCGGTGAACTCGCTCAAGCCGGGTGGGTCGATCGTCATTTCGGGGGCGACCTCGGGTGACGCGCCGTCGAAGGCCGAGCTGACGAAGATCTTCTTCAAGCAGCTGCGGGTGGTGGGTTCGACGATGGGGACGCGGGCGGAGTTGGAGCGGTTGGCGCAGTTCGTGCAGCAGCGGCGGATCGTGCCGGTGATCGACTCGGTGCTGCCGTTGGCTGCGGCTCGGGAGGGTTTCGAGCACATGGTCAGTGGTGAGTTGTTCGGCAAGGTGATCTTCACGGTGAGCTGACCGCGACCTGGATCGGGGTGGCGCGCCCGTTGGCGATGAGGTGTCCGCGGCCGGGCAGGTCCTCGCACCAGAGGGTGCCGCGGAGCCCGAGAACGGCTTCCTCTCCGGGCGGGACGCGGCCGAGCAGGATGCCGACGCCGGCGGCGGCGACCTGACCGGGCAGGGATCGGGGGGTGCGCGCGACATCGTGGCGGGTCGAGGCGATGGCGATGAGGCCGCGGTCGGTGTCGACCAGACGCAGGATCTCGCGGAGCACTGGTTCGATCGGGGTGTCGGTCGCTCGTTCGGCGTCGTCGACGAGCACGGCAAGGTCGGGGTGTGCCCGGCGTACCGCGATGAGGCCCTCGGCATCGGTGGGCCCGAACCGGGCGACGTCCTCGGGCAGGCCGACCGACGGGCCCGTTCCGCTCGCCGAGATCCAGGCAACCGGCCGTCCTCCCTCGACCAGTGCTCCGGCGATGGTCCGCAGGGTGGTGCTGCGGCCGCTTCCACGGGTCCCGAGCACGGTGAGGCTTCGCTGGCCGCTCTCCGGGTCGAACCCGAGGGCGTGCTCGCCGTCGGTCCCCACCGGGATGGGGGTGGCGCCCGGCGCCAGGTCGGTGCGTACCACCGTCACGGGCAGCTCCGGCACCGTCGGCGGCCACTGCTGGACACCCATCGAGGGGCCGGGATGGCGGCGCGCCAGCTCGGCGAGGTATGCCGCGATGCGCGCCGTGGTCGGTTCGCGGACCGGAGCGGCCAGCTGCACCTCGGCCCCGTCGGCGAGGTCGACGGCCCGGCCGGGAGGAGCACCGACCGGCACGTCGGCGGGGCTCAGCCCGGCAATGGCAAGGTCGACCGGGTCGGCGGGCAGGAGCAGGACCCGGCGTGGGACGAGCTGAGCCAACGATCCCGACAACGCCGCCCGTCCGCCGGTCAGAGCGACGGCGAGCCGCTCAGCGGGTCCTAGCCGCAGCAGGGCGGTGAGCCGCTCGCGCAGCGCTCCGGCGCGGGCTCGGTCCAGGTCCTCGCAGACCCGCTCCCAGTTGTCGACGAGCAGGACCCGAAGCGCCGCCGATGGCGGGCTCTCGAGCAGGGCCAACAGCCGGGCCAGCCGCGGGAGGTCGGCGCTCGGGACGGAGGCCCCAGTGTGGGGCAACAGGTTCACGGCGAGCAGGGAGCCGGGGTGCACGGCATACAGGTGGAGCTGGGTCGGGTCGAAGCGAGCGGCGAGTTGGCTGGCCACGGTGACCAGCGCCGTGCTCCGGCCGGTGCGGGGCGCGCCCAACACAGCGAGGTGCCCCTCGCGCAGGGGATCCCAGCACCAGTCGTCCTGGCGCTGCAGCCGCGGCAGGTCCCGGCGGCCGAGCGGCACCGGCGAGCCCACCCCGGCAGCAAGGTCGGCCACCGCGAGGTCACCCGGCAACGGCGGCAACCACGGGGAGGGCGGGAGCGCGATGCCCAACGTGGCGACGGCGTGATTGGCGGCACCGACGATCAGGTCCAACTCGCTGGGCCGGCCGCCGGGGCAGGGCAACTCGGGAACCGGGACCCCGTCGAGGCTCGCCAACCGGACCGGCGGGTCGTCGGCCGAACGCGCGGGACCGGTGGCCAGCGGGGTCTGCACCTCGACGGCGGCAGTTGCGGCACTCGTGACGATCGCGCGCCCTGGCGTGTCCGACCGAATCGCTGCCGCGGCGGGGGACTCGACGACGTCGAGCGAGTCGATGACGTCTCGGACCCGCAGGGCGATCCGCAGCCCGAGATTGGCACGCATGTCCGAGGTGACCACACCGCCGGGTCGTTGGGTGGCCACGACGAGGTGTACCCCCAGCGAGCGTCCCAGCGAGGCTATCCGCACAAGCCCAGCCACAAACTCCGGCAGTTCCTCGGCGAGGGAACGGAATTCGTCGACGACGATGACCAATCGACCCACGGTCGGGTCTCCGGGGCGGCATACCCGC
>CAZNLX010000298.1:0-2286 GCA_964573925.1 uncultured Intrasporangiaceae bacterium | reverse complement strand
TCACGCGGTAAGTTTCGCCCATGCGCGTCCATGTCGCCGACCACCAGCTCATCAGCCACAAGCTCACCTACCTGCGCGACAAGCGCACCGACAGCCCGACGTTCCGGCGGTTGGCCGAGGAGCTCGTCACGCTGCTGGCCTATGAGGCGACCCGCGACGTGCGGGTGGAGCCGTTCACCATCGAGACCCCGGTCGCCCCGACGACGGGGATCAAGCTGGCCAACCCCAAGCCGCTCGTCGTGCCGATCCTGCGGGCCGGCCTGGGCATGCTCGAGGGCATGATGCGGCTGCTGCCCTCGGCCGAGGTCGGCTTCCTCGGGATGATGCGCAACGAGGAGACCCTCGAGGCGATCACCTACGCCAACCGGCTGCCCGACGACCTGTCCGGCCGGCAGTGCTACGTGCTGGACCCGATGCTCGCCACCGGGGGGACGCTCGTCGACGCGATCCGCTATCTCGTCGACCGGGGCGCCGACGACATCACGGCGATCACGCTCATCAGCTCCCCGGAGGGGATCCTCCACGTCGAGCGCTCGTTGGCCGATCTGTCGGTGCCGGTCACCCTCGTCACCGGGGCAGTCGACGAGAAGCTCAACGACAAGGGCTACATCGTGCCCGGCCTCGGCGACGCCGGGGACCGCCTCTACGGCGTCGTCTGACGCCTCCCCCTGCCGGTGCCCTGCCGGTGCCCTGCCGGTGCCCTGCCGGGTCGAGGTATTCCGCTACCGCCAGAAGGTAGCCGAATACCTCGACCCGGCCGACGGCGCGCCTCACTCGTCACGTCAACCCCATTTGTCACACTGGAGCGTCACCGGGACGCCCCTCCGGCGCGCCCAGCCACCGGACCGACGAGGAGAAGGTCACCGTGAGGAAGTTCTGGAACATCTTCCGGTGGTTCCTGCTCGCCTACTTCATCTATGCCGTCCTCAAGTCGCCGGACAGCGCGGCGGACATCGTCCGCACCCTCTTCCAGTTGCTCGGCGACGCCTTCCGCGGGATCGTCGGCGTCTTCGACGCGATCCTGGCGCGTAAGTAGCGCCGTCCCGTGGGCCACGCCCAGCGTGAGCTCGAGCGGGCCCGGCGGCACATGGGCCTGCGCGACTACCTCACCGTGGGTGAGGAGGTCCAGGTGGCCGCGCGTCAGCACTGGGTGGTCCTCGTCAAGCCGGCCGCGATCGCCGTCGGGGTCACCGCCCTGTGCATCGGCATCTTCCTCAACGCCCCGGTCCGAGTCGGCAGCGGTATGCCGCTGCTGCTGGGTTCGGTGATCACGGCCGCGTGGGGCTACCTCGGCTGGCGGATGCTCGTGCGCCATCTGGACATGTTCGTGGCGACCGAGAAGCGGATTCTCAAGTACCAGCGGATCGTCGTGACCGACCTGCCCATGATGGTCATCGGCAAGATCACCGACCTGCGCTTCACCCGATCGGTCTGGGGCGAGCTGCTCGGCTACGGCACGCTCGTCGTCGAGAGCGCCGGACAGGATCAGGCGATCCGGGAGATCACCTACCTGCCCGACCCCGTGGAGAACTACCTGCGGCTGTGCGCGGTCATCTTCGGACGCGAACATCACCCTCGCCGGGCCAAGAAGCGCAAGCAGTGGCAGCGGCAGTTGCGCCGGCTGACCACCGAGTCGACCGGCCGGGGCCGAGCCAACGCCATCGTTCTGGACGCCGATGGGTCGCCGAGCCGATGGGTCGACGTGGAGGTCGTCGGCGAGCCTGCGTGGGACGAGCTGGCCGATCTGCTGGGCGGGGCGGAAGACGACCGGTCCCGGGCGATTCCGGTCCAAGGCGGACGCCGTGGGGACGACCACCGGACCGACCCGCTCGTGACGGCGCGCCGGGAGCCCGAGGTGCTCTTCGAGAGCGAGGACATCAAAGCCCGGCGACGGGCCGCCGACACCGGGCCGATCAGGTACTTCCCCACCGACGGCCCCGCCTGACCGAACCTGAGCTCACCCACCCGCTCGGCACGCCGCTCAACCTTCCTCCGAATCACGGCTCCCTTCCCCCGAGTGAGCACTTCGTGTCGTCATCCGTGACCGTTGACGACCCAAAGTGCTCACTCGCGCGACGGCATCCGGAGCCGATCCCGCCCAGACGCTTCCCCCCACGCCCACAGCGAACACATGACGCTGCCCCCGGCCTGTTCGACCGGGGGCAGCGTCATGGGGGCGGTGCGCCCCACCTGGATTCAGAGGGCCTTGACGATGTCCTCGACCCGGTCCTTGGCGTCGCCGAAGAGCATCGCCGAGTTGGGCTTGAAGAACAGCGGGTTCTGGAC
>CAZNLX010000297.1:0-2308 GCA_964573925.1 uncultured Intrasporangiaceae bacterium | reverse complement strand
TGCGCGGACGCCTGCCCCAAGGAGATCCCGCTGGACGTCATCAACACCCTCAACCGGGACCTGCGGGGAGCGCTGCGCCGCGGCCGCTGAGGCCCGACGCACCATTCCTTCGCCCACGGCCACGCGACAGACCCGGTATGCCGCCCACGCGGCATACCGGGTCCGTCGTTCGTGCCGTCGCGGCCCCAGCTAGGCTGCCAGCCGTCATGGATCTCTCCCCGCGCGCGCTGATCGCCTCGGGCGCCGTCCTGCTGGCCCTGGCCGGGACGGGCCTGGCCGCCACGGCGTCGACGGCGCTCGCAGCGACCTCCCCGGGGCCCACGGCGACCGCAACCTGCCCGATGGGTCAGACCGCCACCCACCTGGTGACCGCGCCGGTGCCCGCGCTGGCCACCAGGAACGCCCCGGCGGTGCGAGCCTCCGGTGTGATGAGCACCCGGCCGGACGGGGCGATCGACCGTTTCGTCTGTCTCTCCCCTGCTCCGGCACCGCTACCCGCCCCGGTGGTCGCCCCGGAACACGTTGTCGGTGGCCCCCGCCTGGCCACCGCAGGCGTGGTCACCGATCGTCCTGCCGGGGTCCCGGCGCCCCCGGACACCGCGCACGCGTCCTATCTCGTCGCCGACTTCGACACCGGCGCGGTCCTCGCGGCGAAGAACCCGCACGCCCGGTTCTATCCGGCCAGCACGCTCAAGGCTCTCACCGCCCTCGTCGTCATTCCGGCCCTTCCTGAGGATCAGGTCGTCATCGGCGCCGACGAGGACACCCGGGCGGAGGGCACCAGGGTCGGCATGACCGTCGGAGGCAGCTACACCGTCGGCGACCTGCTCAACGGGCTCATCCTCATCAGCGGGAACGACACGGCATACGCGCTGGGCCGGGCCTACGGCGGGCGACCCAAGCTCATCGCCGCGATGAATTCCACGGCTCGCGAGCTTGGGGCCTGGGACACGACCGCGGTGGACCCGTCCGGGCTCGACGCGCCCGGTCAGCACTCCAGTGCCTACGACCTCGCCCTCATCGGCCGGGCGGTGATGGGTCTTGCCGGCTACCGGTCCCGGGCAGTCCTGCCGGCGACGAGCTTCCCCGGCGGTCTCGTGCCGGCCAGCGCCCCGGCCGTTCGCACCGGGTCCGCCACCAAGCCGAGCGCCGAGCTCGTGCCCGGTCCTGCGTTCCAGATCGACAACCACAATCAGTTGCTCGGCGTCTATCCCGGGGTCCTCGGGGTCAAGAACGGCCACACCACTCTGGCCCGCAACACCTACATCGGGCTGGTCCGGGTCGGTGGCCGGACCCTGCTCGTCACGACGATGGGCAGCCCCGAGCCGCAGGCCCCCTCGACCGCGGCCTTGCTGGACTGGGCCTTCGCGTATGCCGGTCGGCTCCGGCCGGTCGGCAGCCTGGTCGCCCCTGGGACGGCCGCTCAGCCGCCCGAGCTGGCCGCCGAGTCCGGAACCCGGATGACCAGCTCGACCGGGCCGGTCACGACGACAGCCATCTCGACCGCGGCCTCGACCGGTGAGCCCAGCGGGGTGGAGTCGGCGGCCGCGGCGGCCGCGCTGAGTGGGGCCTCGACGGTGGTTGCCCAGTGGCCGTTGCTCGCGGCGGCGTCCACCTGGTGGGGATCGCTACCGGATCTCGCGCGCTGGCTCACCGAGGCCCTCGGACTGGGCGGCGTGGCCGCGGCCGGCTGGTGGGTCACCCGCAGGGCCCGCCGACGTCGGGGTGCCTTCCAGCGCTAGCCCGTCACCTCCCCAGGCGGGGTCAGTCTCGGTGCGTGCGCCGGGCCGGGACGAGAGCCCGCCACGCCCGTGCGAGCGAACCGACCGCGACGGCCGCCACTCCGCCCAACACGGCCCCGGCAGCCAGGGTCACCCGGTCCCGGTTCCGGGCACCCACATCCGGTATGCCGTGCGCCACCCGAGCGCGTCGGTCGCCCGCGTCGATCCCCATTGCGTCGCGTCGCACCGCGGCGTCGCCGGAGCTCGGACCGACGCCCGGACCGACGCTCGGGTCGGCACCACGGGTGCCGGTCGACTCGGCCTCGGTGAGGTCGTGGGCCGCCCACGAAGCCGACAGAAGCACGACCTTGGCCAAGAGGTTGAGCCAGAAGAGCAGCCCGACGACGACCACGACCGAGCCGAAGAGTGGGTTGCTCGTCGCCCGGGCGATGAGTTGGGCACCGACGAGCTTGAGCACCGTCATGGCCCCACCGCCGAGCAGCGCCCCGGTGCGCAGGACCCGCCACGGCAGGGCGAAGATCGGAAGAGCACACGTCTGAACTCCAGTCACGAACGCTTATCTCGTA
>CAZNLX010000296.1:0-2313 GCA_964573925.1 uncultured Intrasporangiaceae bacterium | reverse complement strand
GCATGGCTTCCACGAGCGCGTCCCAGAGATCGACCGCGTCGGTCCAGCGCGGGACCAGTTCGTAGCCCCGCTCCCCGGTGTATCCGGTGCGACAGACGACGACCGGGCGGCCCTGCCAGTCGGCCTCCCGGAACTGCATGTAGTCGTGCCCGGTCGGAAGCCCCAGCGCCTCAAGGACCTCGTCGGAACGCGGCCCCTGGACGGCGATCACCCCGAACTCCCGGTGCCGGTCGACGACCTCGACGCCGTCCGGTGCGGCTGCGATCAGCCGACGGCACACCTCGGCGGTGTTGGCCGCGTTGGGGATGAGGAAGACGTCATCGTCGGCCCGCAGGTATTGGATGAGGTCGTCCACGACCCCGCCGGACTCGTCGCAGCACATCGTGTACTGGGCCTGGCCCGGGCCGATCCGGCGCAGGTCGTTGGTGAAGCAGGCGTTGACGAAATCGGCCGCACCGGGGCCGGTGACACTCGCCTTGCCGAGATGACTAACGTCGAAGATGCCGACCCGCTCGCGGACTGCGGTGTGCTCTGCGACGACTCCGCCGCCGGGGTACTCGATGGGCATCTCCCAGCCCCCGAAGTCGGCCATCTTGGCCCCGAGAGCGACGTGCCGGTCGTGCAGCGGTGAGTGAGCGAGGTCGGCCATGCCGGTCACCCTAGCGGGAGCCCGGGCCGGGCCGCGCCGGTCTAGCCTCCGGACTTGCGGCGGAACATCCGCTGGGCTGCCGCCGGCCCATGGCTGTCGTGGACCTTGCTTTCGCCCTCAGCACTGCTCTCCCGTCCGGCATGCGCCTTCTTGCGGTCCAATGCCTCGCGGAACTTGGCCTTCATCTCCTCGGACGGCCCGGCGGCACCCGGCTTGGGAGTCTTGGCGCTCTTGCTCATCGTCGTTCGTCCTCTCCTGCGCCCGGGGACGCGGTGCCTGGTCTGGGGTCGGTGCGCCGGTCGCGGCGCTGTCGGGAACTCCACTCGCGCATCCGGCTCGGGTAGCCGGTGAGCAGGACGTCGTAGATCGGGATGCCCAGCCCGGCAGCCAGCTCGTATGCCGCGGCCCGTGAGCCGATCGCCCGCCGGGTCCATTCTCCGTCCGTCGCGACGAGCACGAGGCTCTGGGTGCTCACGTTGGTCGCCGGCTCGAGGAAGGCCTCCACGCCCCGGCGGGTCGCGACGAACTGGGCGAAGTGGCCGTGGACCGCACCGAGGTCGACGTTCATCGCCGGACCGTCGGAGCGTCCGAGGTCCGGCAACTGCGACCGGCGCCGACGGCCGAACAGTCCCATGACCGAACCATATGCTGTCTGCGTGAGCGCTCGGGGCAGGTCCGGCGGCCGATGGGCCGGTGTCGGCATCGTGGCCCTCGTCCTGCTGACCGCGGTCAGCATCGCCGGGCACCTGGCCCTGCTGCCGCTGCTCTTCCCGGCCACTCCGGTGGCTGCGCCGCAGCGTCCGGGACCCACCGTGACCGGGCCCGCCACCAGCGCCGGCTCCGGATCGAATGCCACCGCGGGGTCCTCCGGGTCACCGACCACGCCAGCCGCACCGACCACGGTCCCCGCGGTACCGGCATACGACCGCGCCTGCCTGCGCCGCGACAATCCGTCGACCGGGGCGAAGATCCCGCGCGGAGACCCCTTCGGCGACGACATCGCCGACCTCGGCGACAAGGCGCAACTGCAACGCCTGTATGCCGTGCAGTCCGGCTCCCTCGTCCCGATCGACGGACTGGGCGCTCCCCGATCCTGCGACCAACAGCTGTGGAACCTGGTCACCGCGACCGCGCCGACCCTCGTCGGCCACCTCGAAGAACTGCTCGTCTTCGACGCCGATCCGGACCCGAACACCGGAGACTTCGTCATCGAAGGCGAGTCGGCGCCGAAGCAGGTCGCGCCGGACACCTTCGACGACGACCGCTGGCGGTTGTCCTTCGCCCCCAACGGCCTCGATCGCGCCGAGCTGGCCTGGTTGGTGGCGCACGAGTTGGCCCACATCGCCAGCCTCAACAAGAGCCAGATGCTGGCCGGGATCGGTGCCGACACCTGCGCGACCTGGTACACCGGGACCGGGTGTCTGCTGCATGACTCGTTCCTGAGCCGCTACCTGACCAACACCTGGGACGACGACATGTGGGATGCCTGGGACCAGGCCGACTCCAAGGTGTCCGAGAAGGAGCGCCGAGCGGCATACCGGGACTTCTTCGACGCCCACAAGGACTCGTTCGTCACCTCCTACGCCGCCTGGCATCCCATGGAGGACTTCGCGGAGTCGTTTGCGATGTGGTGCACCTATGCCGCTGACGAGACGGACCGCAAG
>CAZNLX010000295.1:0-2320 GCA_964573925.1 uncultured Intrasporangiaceae bacterium | reverse complement strand
GGGGGTGCAGCCCGTTGGGCCAGATGTGCTCATCGACGAACCAGTCGCCCAACCCGGCAGTGTCATTGCGCCGGTGCCGGAACCACCCGTCGTCCAGGACGAAACGCTCGACTCCGAGGTCGGCTGCCTGCTCAGCCAGGGTGATCAGCTTGTCCACGTTGTGGTTGAAGTAGACCGCTTCCCAGGTGTTGAGCAGCACCGGCCGAGGTCGGCGCGGGTGCTGCGGGCGGGCTCGGAGGTAGCGATGCACCCGGTGACTGAACGCGTCGAGGCCCTCACCCCAGGAGGCCACCAGCCACGGGGCGGCATAGCTCTCACCCGGGCCGATGCGTCCCTCGGCCGGCAGCAGCAACTCGCCGCCGCGCAGCAGGCGCCAACCGGTCGTCGAGTGCTCGGCGATGAGCACCTGGTTGCCGCTGTAGGCCAGATGGACGCCCCACACCCGGCCGGACCGGAAGCCGAAGCCGGGCTCGCCCGCGCACAACACGGTCGCCGAATCGTGCCCGGGGCGGCCTCCCCATGCCTCCCGGACCCAGGACCCAGGGTCGAAGGGCCGCCGCTGTGGAGTGCGTTCGTGGGTATGCCGCCCGGTCATGTCGAGCAGTTCGCCTGCCTCGCCGGGCACGGGTAGGGCGGGCAGCAGGTGGGTGACCTCGTAGTCCTCGGCGCCGAGGTTGGTCACCACGGCACGCACGCGGACCAGCCCGGCGGGGTGCAGCTCGAGTTCGGTGCGCACCTCGAGTTGCCCGGGGCCATCCACGCCGGTGCTGTGCAGCCGGACTGCACCGGCGGGGCCGTCGGCCCATTCGGAAGACCCGGCTTCATGGACTGCATGGGTGACCTGGTCGAGGACGATCGACCAGGCTCTGCCGGCTCGGTGACCCAGCAGACCGGGCCGGCCGAGCCAGCCGTCCGAGTGCTGGGGCAGCAGCGATACCGCGGCTTGCGAGCTCATCGGTGAGTCCACGTAGGGCGGGGTGAGGGCCGGGAGCAGCGCAGCGAGCGCGGACTCGGTCAACTCACCCAGGTCTGGGCCCCAGTGCAGGGCGGTCGGGAAGGCACGCTCGTCGAGCCGCAGGACCAGGCTCGTTCCGCCGCGGCGCAGGTGGATTGCGCGGGGAGCGGTGGGCGAGTCGGTCATGGGTGGTCTCCTGTGTCGGTGGCGCGCCAGCTGACGTGATAGCTGCGGGTGGCGACCGGCGCCTTGCCGCAGGACTCCGGTAGGTCTGGTCCGTCGGTGATGGTGACCGTCGCGCGCCCGGCTGCGTCGGTCACCGGGTCGGTGAGATCGGTGCGGCCCTCCTGGCTGCGGGTCCAGGCCTCAGCGGCCTGCTCCGCCGGTGGCAGGTGCATCGGCCCACGGTCGTGCCGCGCGCCCAGGACCGCTTCTGCCAGGGTTCCTCGTTGCGCGGCGCCCAGGACCGCGCGGACCAGGTCGACGTCGAGACGGGCCAGCATTCGGCCCCAGGGCAGCAGCACTCCGGTCGGGGCGAAGCGGTGTCCGCCGAGGTGGCTGGCCTCCCACACCCGTTCGTCGTCGGCGAACCGGCCAACGACGGGGCGGCCGCGCACGGCACAACAGGCGTCCCGGCGTCCATTGGTACAGACCAGCAGCAGGGGGCCGGACTCGATCCGGCCGCCCAGCCGGGCGGCGAGCGCGGCGGGACCGGTCAGGTCCGCGGCCGTGAGGCTCAGCAGGTCGCCGGGGTCGGCCAGCTCGGCGAAGACCAGCCAGCCGTCCGGTCCGGTCCGGGCCAGGTAGCAGCGATGGCGGCCCCCCGGTCGGCGAGGGCTGTCGGTGGCTGGCCCGTCCGCGTGGCGGCCAGGCCGGCGGATGAGCAGCAGCCGGCCACCCAGATCCGTGACGAGGGAGTCCAGTTGGGAGCCCAACCCCGGTTCGAGGTGTGACTCGGTGGCGGCGACCCGGCCCCAGGGCCCGTTCTGTTCCAGGGCCACCACGAGATCGGCCGTGGCCGAGGTGCCCCAGGCCGGGTTCTGTTGGTCGTCCCAGAGGGCTGAGCAGGCTGACCTGGATTCGCTCACCCGCTCATCCTCGCGCACCGTGGTCGTGGCTGGGTGAGGACAGTTCGATGGCCGGGCCGCCCAGGTCGGGCGGAACCGGCCATCGGCACTACCGAACTCGGTCAGCCCTTGACGGCACCCGAGGTCATGCCGCGGATGAAGTAGCGCTGCAGAGAGATGAAGACGACCAGCGGGAGCAGCATCGTGAGGAAGGTCCCCGCGGTCAGCAGTGCGTAGCCCTGGCCCTGCTGACCCATGAGGGCCTTGAGGGCGACCGTCATGACCGGCTCACCCTGCA
>CAZNLX010000294.1:0-2341 GCA_964573925.1 uncultured Intrasporangiaceae bacterium | reverse complement strand
GGTTGCCCCCGCACCGTGGACGAGGGTGGTGATCTCGGCCGCGAGCCGGCGCTGGGCCGCCCGCCGGAACGGCTCGTCACGGACCAGCCGTTCCAACTCGGCGATCTCCTGCGCACCCAGGTCGGTGAAGACCCGCAGCAACGAGCCCACCGAGGCGTCCTCGATGTTGAGGAAGTACTGGTAGAACGCGTAGGGGCTGGTCATGTCCGCCGACAGCCAGACGGCGTTGCCCTCGGACTTGCCGAACTTCGCCCCCGAGCTGTCGGTGAGCAGCGGGGTCGCCAGCGCGTGGACCGACACCCCCTCGACCTTGTGGATGAGGTCGACGCCGGCGGTGAGGTTGCCCCACTGGTCCGACCCTCCGGTCTGAAGGGTGCACCCGTGGGCCCGGTAAAGCTCGAGGAAGTCCAGCGCCTGCAGGAGCTGGTAGGAGAACTCGGTGTAGGAGATCCCCTCTTGGCTCTCCAGCCGGCGCGCCACCGCCTCCTTGCGGATCATCTGGTTGACCCGGAAGTGCTTGCCGATGTCCCGAAGGAAGTCCAGGGCCGACATCGGGGCGGTCCAGTCGAGGTTGTTGACGAGGATCGCCGGGTGGGCGGCGGCCGGGTCGGTCCCGTCGAAGTCGAGGAAGGGCCGCACGAGCGACTTGATCCGCTCGACGTTGGCGGCCGCCTCCTCCTTCGTCTTGAGCACCCGTTCGGCGGTCGGCCGAGGGTCTCCGACGAGCCCGGTCGACCCGCCGACGAGGCAGATGACCCGGTGTCCGGCCCGCTGCAGGCGGCGCAGGACGACGAGTTGGACGAGGTTGCCGAAGTGCAGCGACGGTGCCGTCGGGTCGAAGCCGCAATAGGCCGTGATCGGTCCGGCGCCGAGGGTCTCGCGCAGCGCGGACTCGTCGGTGGTCAGCGCCACCGATCCGCGCCAGTGCAGCTCGTCGAGGATGTCGCTCACGGGGTGGGGGTCCCTTCCGATCCGGGGTGGTCACGCTGGGAACAGCCTGCCGTATGCCGGTCACCACCCGCGAACCCGTATCGCCGCTGCACCCCTCAGTGGGCCTCGACACCGGCGGGGGCGGCCGGGGACTGGCCGCCAGGCGCGCGGCGAGAGACGGCCGGACGATAGGGCGACACCGAAGGCTCCCCGTCCAGCCAGAAGCGCCAGGGGTATGCCGCCCCGTCCCCGCCGGCACCGCTCACCCCCACCCGCGGGCCGGTCCGCACCCGGGCCGCGTCGGCCGGAGCACCGGCGGCCACGACGACGGGGCTGCCGGCCCCGGTGACCAGCAGGCCGTTGTGCTCACCCGTGAGTCCGAGCGCCACCGCGAGCCGAGCCGGTCCCCGGGCGAGGTCGCGCGGGCGGCATCGATCGCCGCGGCGAGAGCGGGCCATCGGCTCGCCGTCGACGACCTCGCCGGCTCGCAACAGGACGGCGGCGCCCTGCCCCGCGGGCCCGCAGACGAGGTTGGCGCACCAGTGCATGCCGTAGGTGAAGTACACGTAGAGGCCGCCGGGCTGGCCGAAGAGCACGGCCGTCCGGCGGGTAGGGCCCCGGAAGGCGTGCGAGCCCGGGTCGCCGAGACCGGCATACGCCTCGACCTCGGTGAGCCGCACCGTGACCCGGGCATGGGTGATCGTCGCACCGAGCAGGTCGGCCGCGACGTCGAGGACCGGGCGGTCGTAGAACGCGGCGGGCAGGCACAGGGGCATGCTCACCAGTGTGTCCCGGCGAGGCGGCATACGCTTCGGGTATGCCGTCCACCGCCATCACGGGCCAGGTCACCCTGCGCTTCCTCGCCGCCCCCACCGATGCCGGTCAGGGTGGCACGGTGAGCGGTGGGCGCATCCTCGAATGGATCGACAAGGCCGGCTTCGCCTGCGCTGCAGGGTGGTCGGGGCGCTACTGCGTGACCGCCTACGTCGGCAATATCGATTTCCACCGTCCGGTACACGTGGGCGACCTCGTCGAGGTGTCGGCCCAGCTCGTGCTCACCGGGCGATCGAGCATGACGATCGTCGTCGACGTGTCCTCGGGCAATCCCCGGGGTGGGCGGGTCGAGCACGCCTTCGAGTGCCGGATGGTGTTCGTCGCCGTCGGGGACGAAGGGCGCACGGTCGAGGTCCCACAGTGGAATCCGCCGGGGGCCGTGTTGCGGGCCGCCCAGGACGAGGCCCGCCGGCGGATCGACCTGCGCGATCAAGTCAAGGCACTCGTCGCGGCCCAGGACTGGGGCGGGGCCACGACGTCCCACGAGATCACCCTGCGTTTCCTCGCCGCACCGACCGACGTCAACTGGGGTGGCAAGGTCCACGGCGGCATCCTCATGCGCTGGCTCGACGAGACC
>CAZNLX010000293.1:0-2348 GCA_964573925.1 uncultured Intrasporangiaceae bacterium | reverse complement strand
CCGAGGGCATCGCCGCCTTTGCCGAGCGGCGTATGCCGCGTTTCACCTGGGCACCCTCGGCCGGGCCCGGCGAGTAGGCGCGGACGTTCCGCTCAGCGGGTAGCCGCCGACCCCCGGGACCTGACGACGACGCCGACGACGAGGACCCCGACGAGCAGCGCGGTGACCAGGCCGAAGCCGAGGCGAGGGATGAGCGGCATACCGATGCCCAGTGCCCCGCCGCCCACCCAGGCGGCCTGCAGGCGCGTCTCGGACCACGAGAACACTTGCGCGCGAAGTGATTCGGTGGTCCCGGCCTGGATGAGCGCATCGAGACAGAGCTTGGCCAACTGACCGAAGCCACCGCTGACGAGCCCGAGCACCAAGAGCGTCGGTAGGCCGTAGCCGAGCGTCACCAACAGCCCCGCCGCGATGGCAACGAGCAGCGCGGCCGAGGCGATGACCGTCGGCGAGCGGTCGCCGATCCGGTTGCCCAACGCGCTGCCCAGGGCGTTACCGACGCCCGCCGCGCCGACGACCAGCCCGAGCGCGAGGACGCTGGAGACGCCCGGCAGCGGTTGATCCCAGAGCAGGAAACCCAGGAAGAGGGTGACGAAGCCGGACAACGCCTTGGCTCCCGAGGCGGTGGCCAAGGCGGCGCGCACCGAGGCCGGCAGCGACCGGCGCAGCGCCCTGAGCCGGTCCCGGCGGGACCCGGGCGGTCGTTCGGAGGTGGGCCGCGCGGCAGGATCCGGGGCCGAGTCAGCCGTGGGTTCGGGGCCGCTGGCCTCGGGTTCCACGGCGACCTCGGGTTCGACCGCGGCCTCGGAGACGGGGGCGGCGGCATACCCAGACTCGGTCGACTCGCGCTGGGAGTCCACGGCAGCGGGCAGCCGGATCGCCAAGACCGTCGCCGCGACATAGACGACGAACGCCAGCCGCAGCGACCACGGCGCGCCCAACCGACCGACCGGAGCGGCGACGGCCGCCCCGAGCACCATCCCGAGCAGCGTCGCGATCGATTGCCGGGAGTTGGCCCGCACGAGCGTCACCGCGTCGGGCCGCACGAGGGGTATGCCGGCCGAGAGCGCCACCGCATAGGCGCGGGTCGCGATGAGACAGAGCAGCGCCAACGGCAGCAGCCACGGTGACCCGTCCGCGACGACCCCCGCGAGCACCCAGGACAGGAAGGCCCGCAACGCCAGGGTGGTCCCGATGGCCCAGCGCCGACCGTGCCGCCACCGATCGAGCAGCGGCCCGACGAACGGCGCGAGCACGACGAACGGCACCATCGTCGTCACGAGGAAGAGGGCGACTTGACCGCGGGCCTGGCCGATGGGCAACGCCAACACCGTGCTGGCCAGCGACACGGTGAACGCCGCGTCGCCAGCCGAGGCGAGCACCTGCATCTCGGTGACCCGGCTCAGCCCCGACTCGTCGGCACCCTCGGACCGGGCGAACCCCCGGAATCGCTCGGTCCCGGCCTTGGCTCCCCGGCCGACCAACTTCGCTCCGGCCGCCGCTCCCTTGGCGGTCGCCTTGCCGGTCAGCGCCGTGGCCGAGCCGGCGACCTGGCCCGCCTTCTTCGTGGCCTCGGTCGCCTTCTTCGTCGCGCGGCGGGCCGCGGCAGCGGCCCGTCGGGCGCGGGCCGCCGCCACATCGACCAGCGCCGGCTCGGACGGGCTCGCGCTCCCACCGGGCCGGGGGTCGGCGGCGCTCGGCTCCCCGTGGTCCACGGCCCCATCCTCTCCCGTATGCCGCCCTCCCGGGCTCAACGGCATACCGAGCCGTGGGCGCGGCGAACGGGAGGTGACGCCCGAGCAAACAGTGACCAGCGCCTGGGACCTTTGCCCCGGGTGACGGCACCCACCCCGCCTAGCGTGGACAGCCTGTCCGCGTGCTCACCCACGAGACCCCAAAGGCCACCATGAGCGAGCCCACCGACCGTTCCGTCCTGCCCGTCGACGGGCAGGAGAGCGACGAACCCCCAGCACCGTCGCTGGACTACCGCAAGACCGGGCCGGCGTTCCCGCCCACGCATCCGCGCGCCCTCGAACCGGCGATCGCGCCCGAACGCACTGTCGACGGCTTCGTCGCGGAGTTCCTCCGCGAGCTCAACTTCGGCGGCGGTGCGAGCCTGGGTCGCTCGACGGTCAACCACCAGTACCTCGCCTTGGCCCGGACCGTGCGCCACTACCTCATGGCCGACTGGCTCAAGACCGCCGCGCGCCGGCGGGCCGAGCCGTCGAAGATGGTCGGCTATCTCTCCGCCGAGTTCCTGCTCGGGCGTCAGCTGAGCAATGCCCTCCAGGCGACCGGCCTCACCGAGATCGCCGAGCAGGCGATGCGCGCCTGTGGTCTGGACTTCG
>CAZNLX010000292.1:0-2370 GCA_964573925.1 uncultured Intrasporangiaceae bacterium | reverse complement strand
CTCTGCCTCGTCGCCGCCCGCTTCTTCTTCGTCGCCGCCCAAGCCGAACCCTCAGGACCAGGTGGGGACACCCGATCGGACGGGCCCGCAGGACCGCTTGGGGCCACAGGACCGGTTGGGGCCACAGGACCGGTTGGGGCCACAAGACCGATCGACCCCTGATGGCCGACTGACGCCGGGGACGCGGCATACCCCGTCGAGCGGCCCGGCCCCCATGGCCGACCTGGTCGGGACCCCGTCCGAGGTGGGCCGGTTCGTCCTCGTGGTGGACACCACCCGCGGGGGCGAGCCCTCGGTGACGACGATCGAGCGGCTGCCGGTGCGTCGCGGTGATCGGGTGACCAGGGCACGGGCCAGGGAGCGAGCGGTGCAGACGGCGCGCACCCGGGATCTGCCGGCGTCCCGGGAACCGGGGGCCGCGCGGATGGTCCTCGAACTGTCGCCGGACAGCTTCCTCGCCGTGGTCGAGGCCGATGGACGCACCGACACCCTGACCGTCACCGTGGCGCGAGTGCTGACCACCGACTCCTGACCCCACTCACGCCCCGCTGCGCGCCCCCCGGCCCCCAGCCGCCCAACTTCCTCACACACGCGGGGGAATTCCGGGCAGAACCGACCCGATCATCCCGAAAACCTCACACACGCGGGCGAATTCCGGGTCCACCGGCCCCCAGCCGCCCAACTTCCTCACACACGCGAGCGAATTCCGGGGGGGAGGCCGCCCTCGCACGCCCCGGCACCGGCAAGGCACCGCGCCAGCCCGGCACTGGTAAGGCACCCCCACCCCCACCCCGGCACCGGCTCACGCACCCGTCAAACCCACCCGGACCGGGCCGACACGCGTCAGTCGCAAGACTCGGCGCTGTCCGTCAGTGACACGGTGGCGGGCCAAGGCACCAGGTGCCCGTCGCTCGGCACCGTCCGGTGGGTAGCAGGGGGCTCACCGGGCGGGCCGCCGAGCCTCCCCCGGTGGACGAGCCGAGCCGCCCCCACACGCCTGCGCTCAGAGCCGCCGCATCGCCGTCGTCATGAGCACCAACTCACCGACGGCGTCGCTCGCGTCGAGGTCGACGTCCGCTTCGATGACCCAGTCCCGATCCCCGGCCGGGTCCGCGAGAGTCTGTCGGACCGCCCACCGTCGCCCGCCGTCCGGGTGCGGTGCGACCACGAGGTATGCCGGTCCGCGGGCATCCGCATCCAAGCCCACCTCGTCGTGCTCCGCCCAATACGCACCCAGCGCCTCATCCCACGCGGCGGCGTCCATGACGAGTTCGCCGGGCGGTTCGGTGAGTGCGGCGGCGACGCGCTCGACGGCATACAGGGCCTGGATGTCGTCCCGTGCGACGAGTTCGACGCGCCGCCACATGGCCCGGCGCACCATTGCGCGGAAGGCCCGATCGTTGGCCGTGAGCGGACGCGGTGGGGCCGCCGCATCCCCGCGTCCGCGAGCGCCGGCCACCCCAGGCGAGCCGGCCACCGCGGCGGCGTCGGGGTGGGTGAGCGCTTCCCACTCGTCCAGCAGCGAGGAGTCGGTCTGGCGGATCGTCTCGCCCAGCCATTCGACGAGGTCGTCGAGCTCGGGGTCGCGGTGCGCGTCCGGCACGGTCTGCCGCAGGGTCCGGTAGGCGTCGGACAGGTAGCGCAGCACCACCCCCTCGGACCGGGCGAGCTTGTAGCGCGAGATGAGGTCGGTGAAGCTCATCGCCTGCTCCCACATGGTGCGGACGATCGACTTCGGCGCGAGCGCGTCGTCCGGCAACCAGGGATGAGACTGCCGATAGGCCTCGTATGCCGCCCCCAACAGTTCCGCGAGCGGCTGCGGCCAGGACACGTCCTCGAGGGCGTCCATTCGCTCCTCGTAGTCCATCCCGTCGGCCTTCATCTCGGCGACGGCTTCGCCGCGGGCCTCCCACTGTTGAGCCAGGAGGACGGGTTTGGGCGAGTCGAGGACCGACTCGACGACGGACACGACGTCGAGCGCGTGGGTCGGAGCGGCCGGGTCGAGCAGTTCCAGAGCAGCCAGGGCGAAGTGAGCGAGCGGCTGGTTGAGCGCGAAGTCCTCGGGCAGCTCGACGGTGAGGGCGAGCGTGCGACCCTCGGCATCGGGCTCCGGGAGACGGACGACAACCCCGGAGTCGAGCAGGCTACGACCGAGCCGAATCGCCCTGCGTGCCAACCGCGCTCGCCCGGCGGCGTCCTCGTGGTTGTCCCGGGTGAGCCGGGACAACGAGCGAACGGCGTCGCCCGGCCGGGCGATGACGTTGAGGATCATGGCGTTGTCGACGTGCATCCGGGAGACCAGCGGCTCGGGAGCGGAGGCGACGAGCTTGTCGAAGGTCGCCTCGTTCCAGACGATCTGGCCGGCCTCGG
>CAZNLX010000291.1:0-2370 GCA_964573925.1 uncultured Intrasporangiaceae bacterium | reverse complement strand
AGCGGACCGTCGACATCGAGTACCGGTTCAACTTCACCGGCTCGGAGTGGGGCGAACTTGAGGGCATCGCCAACCGGACCGACTTCGACCTCTCGTCACACACGACGCACTCGGGCCAGGACCTGTCCTACTTCGACCAGGCCAGCGGCGAACGCTTCGTCCCCTACGTCATCGAGCCGGCGGCCGGCCTCTCGCGGAGCCTTATGACCTTCCTCGTGGACGCCTACGCCGAGGACGAGGCGCCCAACACGAAGGGTGGCGTCGACAAGCGCGTCGTCCTGCGGCTGGACCCGCGGTTGGCCCCGGTCAAGGCCGCGGTTCTGCCGCTCTCGCGCAACGCAGACCTCTCGCCCAAGGCGCGCGACCTGGCCGCGGCGCTGCGGCGCAACTGGAACGTCGAGTTCGACGACGCCGGTGCGATCGGCAAGCGCTACCGCCGTCAGGACGAGGTCGGTACGCCCTACTGCATCACCGTCGACTTCGACACCCTCGAGGACCACGCGGTGACGATCCGCGAGCGGGACACCATGGCCCAGGAGCGGATCGGGATCGATCAGGTCCAGGGTTGGCTGGCCCAGCGCCTCGTCGGCTGCTGACCTGCTCCTCGGACGGGTTCACCAGATCAGGCGACGGGATCACCGGACCAGCAGGACCGGCGGTCCGTGGTGGTGACTCCGGGCGATGACCTCGCCGTCGACGCGCAGTTCCGGTCCATGGGTGGCGATGTCGAACCCGCCGCTGACCTGCGCCGGCGGGACGCCCTCCATCGTGACGTGGGCGAGCGGCATACGGGCACGGGCTGCGGCGACCAGCGCGTCGACGCGGGCCGACTCGTCCGCCGGCCAGTACTGCCGGGTGATCGACTCCCACACCACGGTGAGCACCCCAGGGTCGGCGGGCTCGGCGAGCTGACGTTCCAGCCACTGCGCGGCTGACTCCTCGTCGACGTCGACCGGGTATGCCGCCGCCACCTGCAGCGCCGCGGCCAACCGGGCGTGCCGGGCGAGGTCGAACGGCCAGACGAAGGAGGTCAGCCAGCGGGCTCCCTCCGGCGTGCTGGCGTCGATCGGAGCAAGGTCGCAGCCGCGCCGCTGCACGACGTCCACCCTCGTGGGCTGGACTCCCTCGGCGAGGGTGTCGATGGTCAGCGGGCTTGCGGGATCTCCCCACGACCAGCCGGGGCCGACGATGCGGTAGTGGTCGACCCTGAGGTTGAGCCCCGCTGACGCGCCCGGCTCGAGCAGTCGCACTCGAGCCAGGCCGTGGCGGCGGACCGCCTCGAAGAGCCCGGCGGCCAGGCAGGCCGAGCGACCGACCTCGTTGGTCTGCAGCGGGAGGTCGAGTGCGTCGTGCAGTTCGTCGGCGTGCGCGACGAGCACGGGGTGCAGCGCCGGCCAGCAGTCGCCGGGATCGGCGGTGCCGCCGAGATTGGGATAGAACCGGGTGAGGGCCGGGGCGTCGCCGCGCAGGACGACCCGGAAGACGCCCCCGAGGAGCCGCAACGAGACCGCCTCGGACCGAGGGGCCTCGAGCCGGTCTCGGCAGATCGTCGCGACGATGCCGCCGGCCTCGAGGTCGTCGGCGAGGTCGGCGAGTAGCTGGCCGTAGAGGTGGTCGCGGTGCCCGAAGTGGTTGCGGAACTGGTGCGCGAGCGCTGCGGCCCCCGTCGTGGGGAAGCCTTCCGCCCCGAGTGCTGGGCCGCCGTGCTCACGATCTTCGGTCACCCTCGCATCCTGTCAGCACGTGGGGCTTCGCTGCGTGCTCCTCGGTCCCCCTTCCCTCCGGTGAGTGAGCAGCTTCGGTCGTTTCGCGGGCCGGATACCGACACGAACTGCTCACTCGGCGGTCAAGGGGGGTCCGGGAGGGAGGGGGCTGGCGGGCTAGGGTCGGGGAGTGCGTACCCGGCTGGTTCTCGTTCACGGCTCCCGGGTCAGCGGTGCCCAGTGGTCGGCGCATCGGCGTTGGCTGGAGCCCGAGTTCGACGTGGCCACCCCTGACCTCCCCGGACACGGCAACGACCTGACCTTCACGATGGGCGCCGCCGTCGACACGATCGCCCAGTTCGTCGAAGCGGCTGCCCCGGGGCAGCCCGTCATCCTCGTCGGTCACTCCCTGGGCGGCTACGTCGCCATGGAGTATGCCGCGGCATACCCCGCGCGCCTGGCGGGCCTCGTGACGATCGGGGCAGCCGGGGTGCCCCGGGGACCCGGCGCGACGGCATACCGGCTGCTGGGCTGGGCGACCGAGAAGGCGGGCCGGGAACGGATCACCGCCCTCAACGACCGGATGCTCGCCCGGATGGCCGCACCCGAGGTGTTCGCGGCGATCCATGCGGACGGCTACTGGTTCGACGGGGTGCGGCCCTCGTGG
>CAZNLX010000290.1:0-2378 GCA_964573925.1 uncultured Intrasporangiaceae bacterium | reverse complement strand
GGGTTTCCCCGTCAAGCGGGCCTTCGCCGGAGTCGATCTGCGCCTGCTCGACCCATTCATCATGATGGACGAAATGGGCGAAGTGGACTATGCGCCGGGCGAGGCCAAGGGCACCGCATGGCATCCGCATCGCGGCTTCGAAACGGTCACCTACATCATCGACGGGACGTTCGTGCACGCCGACTCCTACGGCGGGGGCGGCACGATCACCAACGGCGCGACGCAATGGATGACCGCCGGCTCGGGGATCCTGCATATCGAAGCGCCGCCGGAGGAACTCGTCGTCAGCGGAGGGCTCTTCCACGGCCTGCAGTTGTGGGTCAACCTCCCGCGCAGCGCCAAGCTGGCCACGCCCCGCTACCAGGACCTCGCTCCCGGCGATGTCACGTTGGCCCGATCCGCGGACGGCGGCGCCCTGGTCCGGATCATCGCTGGTGAGGTTGGCGGACTGCATGGCCCCGGCGCCACCCACACCCCCATCACCATGCTCCACGCGACCCTCGCGCCGGGGGCCCGGCTGGATCTGCCCTGGCGGACGGACTTCAACGCGCTTGTCTACGCCCTCGGCGGGGCTGGAACGGTCGGCCCGTCCGCGACGCCGCTGAGCACTGGCCAGCTCGCCGTCCTCGGTGCGGGGGACGCGGTCACCGTCGCCGCCGATCCGCATCAAGAACTCCGGTATGCCGCGGGCCTGGATGTCGTCATCCTTGGCGGGGCACCGATCCGGGAGCCCATCGCCTGGGCCGGGCCCTTCGTCATGAACACCCGGGACGAACTGGTCACCGCCTTCGAGGACTACCAGGCTGGTCGGCTCGGCCAGCCACGCTGACCGCGTGAGGTACGAGGCGGGCAGGTGAGCGGGCGGCATACGCGAAAGGGACGAAAGGCGAACTCCCGGCGACCCTGAGCGTCGTGTGACCCCTGCCACTGACCTAGGTCCCTTTGCTCGGTCGCGCCACAGCCCCTAGGTTGGCCGTATAGCCGGGTCGACCCGCTATGCCGTAGTGCGCTCGCGCTGCGGGGACACACGCCGACGCAGGGAGAACACGTGCTCATCGGTGTCCCTCGGGAGTCGCGGCCGGGTGAGACCCGGGTCGCCGCCACCCCCAAGACCGTCGAACAGCTCATCAAACTCGGCTATCAGGTGGCCGTCGAAGCGGGCGCCGGTGCCCTGGCGAGCTTCGATGACGCGGCATTCGCCGCCGCCGGCGCCACCGTTGCCCACCCGGCGACCGTTTGGGGCGCCGACATCGTCACGAAGATCAATGCGCCCTCGGACGAGGAGATCGCGCAGCTGCGCCCCGGCGCGATCCTCGTGAGCCTGGCGCAGCCCGCCCTCAACCCGGCGCTGGTGGACAAGCTGGCCGCCGCCGGGGTGACCGCGATGGCGATGGACGCCGTCCCGCGCATCTCCCGGGCCCAGGCCCTGGACGTGCTGTCCTCGATGGCCAACATCGCTGGCTACCGGGCGGTTCTCGAGGCGGCCCACGAGTTCGGGTCGTTCTTCACCGGGCAGGTGACCGCCGCCGGCAAGGTGCCCCCGGCCAAGGTGTTCGTGTCCGGCGCCGGCGTCGCGGGTCTCGCGGCGATCGGCACGGCCAACAGCCTCGGTGCGATCGTCCGGGCCACCGACGTGCGGCCCGAGGTCGGCGAGCAGGTCGAGTCGATGGGCGCGCAGTTCGTCAAGCCCGACATCGCCGAGCTCGAGGTCAGCTCGGACGGCTACGCCAAGGAGGTCGGCGCGGACTACGCCGCCGCCGCTTCCGTCATGTATGCCGCGCAGGCCAAGGACTGCGACATCATCATCACGACCGCGCTCATCCCCGGAAAGCCCGCTCCGCGGCTGCTCACCGAGGAGATGGTGGCCTCGATGAAGCCGGGTTCGGTCATCGTCGACATGGCCGCCTCCAACGGCGGCAACGTCGCCGGTTCGGTCGCCGACCGGATGGTCGTCACCGACAACGGCGTGAAGATCATCGGCTACACCGATCTGCCCGGGCGGCTGCCGACCCAGGCCAGCCAGCTCTACGGCACGAACATCGTCAACCTCATGAAGCTGTTGACGCCCGGCAAGGACGGGGTCGCGGTCCTCGACTGGGAGGACGTCATCGTCCGCGGCATGACCGTGGCCAAGGACGGCGAGGTCACCTGGCCGCCGCCGCCGGTCAAGGTGTCGGCCGCCCCGGCCGCCGCGGCTGCCGCACCGATCGAGCCCAAGGCGCCCAAGCCGCCGCCGGACCCGCGCAAGCGGCTCATGTGGCTGGGGCTGGCCGCGCTGCTCTTCCTCGTGCTGGCCAACGCCTCCCCGGCGCCCTTCCTCGGTCACTTCATGGTGTTCATGCTCTCGGTGGTCATCGGCTACTACGTCATCGGCAACG
>CAZNLX010000289.1:0-2386 GCA_964573925.1 uncultured Intrasporangiaceae bacterium | reverse complement strand
GTCGACGTGCTTGATCGTCGAGAGCCACTTGAGGAGGATGCCCTCCTCAAGGGGCTCCTCGACCTCGAAGTCGTGCGCCGGCATCTTGTCCCGGTTGCGGCGGTAGACGATGATCGCCTCTTCGGCACCCAACCGCTTGGCTGTGCGGGCCGCATCGATGGCGGTGTTGCCGCCGCCGTAGACGACGACCTTGCGCCCGAGCATGGGCTTCTCGTCCTCGGTCTCCACGTCGTGCAGGTAGGAGACCGCGTCGAGGATCTTCGCCGACTCACCGGCCGGGATGTAGGCGCGCTTGCCGATGTGGGCACCGACGGCGCAGAAGATCGCGTCGAATCCCTCGGCGAGGGCAGCCTCGAGGTCCTCGACCTTCGAGTTGAGCTCGATGACGACCCCGAGGTCGGTGATCCGCTTGACCTCGGCGTCGAGGATCGTGCGGGGCAGGCGGTAGGACGGGATGCCGAAGCGCATCATGCCGCCGGCCATCGGGCCCGCGTCGCGCACCGTGACCTCGTGCCCGAGCCGGCGCAGGTGGTATGCCGCGGACAGCCCGGAGGGCCCGGCCCCGATGACGAGCACCCGCTTGCCCGTCAGGGTCGCGGCGGCCGGGGGCTCGAAGGCCCACCCCTTGGCCAGGGCCTCGTCGCCGAGGAATCGCTCGACGGCGTTGATCCCGACGGCCTCGTCGACCTCGGCCCGGTTGCAGGCGTTCTGGCACGGGTGGTAGCAGACCCGGCCCATGATCGCCGGGAACGGGTTGTCCTGGGTCAGCTGCCGCCAGGCCTGCTCATAGGCACCCTCCTCGGCGTGGAACAGCCACTGCTGGATGTTCTCGCCGGCCGGGCAGGCCTGGTTGCACGGCGGGAGCAGGTCACCGTAGACCGGCTTCTCGGTGCGCCAAGAGCCAGTGTGGTTGGCCAGGCTGGAGCCGATGTTGAGGGTGATCGCGAAGGGCTTTTCCATCACGCGTTCGTCTCCTGGCTGGTCGCGTCGGCACCGTTGGCGGTGCCGGAGGGGAGCAGGTTGTAGCGCGTGATGTTCCGGTCGGCCTGGGCCTGGAGCCGATCGATGACGTCCTGGCGGCGGGTCGGGGAGAACAAGTGCGCAAACCGCTTCTGGGCCTTGAGGTAGTCCTCGACGGGGACCTGGTGGCGGATCGGGGACGAGGCGACGACTTCGCCGTACTCGGCCTCGAACACCGGGAAGAAGCCGCTCTGGGTGGCCAGGCGAGCGATGTTCAAGGTGTCGCTGGACGCGGTGCCCCAACCGAGAGGACAAGGCACCATGACGTGGATGTAGCGGGCCCCGCGCATCGACATCGCGCGGCGGACCTTGGCCTCAAGGTCGCGCAGGTCGGCGACCGATGCGGTCGCGACGTAGGGGATCTCGTGGGCCATGGCGATCCGGGGCAGGTCCTTGCCCTGGCCGAAGACGTTGCCCGGGTCCTCGCCGACCGCCTGGGTCGTCGCGGTCCGCGCGGCCGGGGGAGTGGCCCCCGAGCGCTGGATCCCGGTGTTCATATAGCCCTCGTTGTCGTAGCAGATGTAGAGCACGTCGTCGTTGCGCTCGAACATCCCGGACAGACACCCGAAGCCGATGTCCACCGTGCCACCGTCGCCACCTTGGGCGACCACTCGCACGTCGTCCCGGCCCATGGCCTTGTATGCCGCCGCGACGCCGGCCGCGACCGCAGGGGCGTTGCCGAACAGCGAGTGCAGCCAGGCCACCCGCCAGGAGGTCTCGGGGTAGGGCGTCGAGAAGACCTCGAGGCAGCCGGTCGCGTTGACCGCGACGAGCTGGCCGTCGACGGCGGCCATCGCCGCGTCGAGGGCGTAGCGCGCCCCGAGGGCCTCGCCGCAGCCCTGGCAGGCGCGGTGCCCGGAGGTGAGCGCGTTGGTGCGGTTGGGGTCGGACTGGACCGAGCGCACCTCGAGGGGCAACAACCGGTTGCCCACCGCGAAGGAGCCCACCTGGTAGAACTTCACCGGCTTGCTGGCCGGGTCGTTGTGGAGCACCTCGGGGACGATGCCGTGGTGGAAGCCCGCGTCGGTCGTCGTGTCGTTCGTCGTCATGATGTCGTCTCCTGCTCAGACCGTCGTGGTGCGGGCGGAGCCCAGGTCGCGGAGCATGTTCTCGGCCGTCGGGCCCGACTTGCGCCCGGCCCGGTTGCGGGCCAACTCCCGCTCGACGAGGTCGGTGTCCAGGTCGAGGAAGGTGAGGGCCTCCAACGAGTCGGTGGCGGCCTTGTCGAGCATCCCGTGCAGGGAGCTCTTGAGGATAGGCCGACCGCCAAGCCCCGCCACGACGGTGTAGTTCTTGATCGGGTGAGAGGACATGGCCATGCGGACGTGGGAGGCGACGATGCCGCCGATGCCCACCGAGAACGCCT
>CAZNLX010000288.1:0-2392 GCA_964573925.1 uncultured Intrasporangiaceae bacterium | reverse complement strand
CCACAAATAGCCGCTACGAGCGGCCTTGCGCCGTGAGGCGCTCCCGGCCCGACGCGCTCACCCCGCCCAACTCGCCGGCGAACTCGCCCGACCGGGATCAGCCGAAGCGCCCGCTGATGTAGTCCTCGGTCCGGGGGTCCTTGGGCGAGCCGAAGATCTGGCCGGTGAGCCCGAACTCGACCAGATGCCCGGTCCGGTCGCCGGTCCCCTCGGCCGCCTCGGCGGTGAAGAAGGCCGTCCGGTCGGCGACCCGAGCCGCCTGCTGCATGTTGTGGGTGACGATGACGATCGTGTAATCGGTCCGCAGCGCCGTCATGAGGTCCTCGATCCGGGCCGTGGCGATCGGGTCCAGGGCCGAGCACGGTTCGTCCATGAGGATGACGTCGGGCTTCACGGCGATCGTCCGGGCGATGCACAGCCGCTGCTGCTGACCGCCGGACAGCCCCATCCCGGACTGGCGAAGCTTGTTCTTCACCTCGTCCCAGAGGGCCGCCGCGCGCAGGGCTTCCTCGACCACGTCGTCCATCGAGGACACCTTCATGCCGGTCACCCGCGGCCCGTAGGCGACGTTGTCGTAGATCGACTTGGGGAACGGGTTGGGCTTCTGGAAGACCATCCCGATCCGTCGCCGCACCTCGATGGGGTCGACGTCGCGGTCATAGATGTCCGAGCCGCGGTAGGCGATGGTCCCGGTCACCCGGGTCCCGACGATGAGGTCGTTCATCCGGTTGAGGGACCGCAGGACGGTGGACTTCCCGCAGCCGGACGGCCCGATGAGCGCGGTGATCTCGTGCGCGGCAATGTCCATCGTCACTTCGTTCACCGCTCGGAACGCGCCGTAGTAGACACTCACGTCGCGGCAGGTGATGACCGGTGGGGGCGGGTTGCGGTGGCCGGCGGGGCGGGTGGGCTCGGTGCGGGGGTGGGAGTCGACGTCGATGACGGGGGCGGACACGGTGGTCTCCTCGGCGGGGTGGGGACTGTCGGGGTATGCCGCGGGCTCGGCGGATCGAGTCACCAGCGTCGCTGCCTGCGGTTGCGGATGACGATGGCGACGGCGTTCATCGCCATGAGCAGGGCGAGCAGGATGACGATCGCGGCGGATGCGGCGGTCTGGAAGGCCGGCTGCGGACGGCTGGACCAGTCGTAGATCTGGATCGGCAAGGTGGAGAAGCCGCTGAGCAGGCCGTTGGGGTCGTACTGGACGAACACGAGGCCGCCGAGCAGGAGGAGCGGCGCCGCCTCGCCCATCGCCCGGGAGAGGGCGAGGATGACACCGGTGGCGATGCCTGGCACCGCGGCCGGCAGCGTCTGGCGAGCGACGGTTTGCATGGGGGTCGCACCCAGGGCGAGCGAGCCCTGACGGATCTCGGTCGGGACGGCGCGCAGCGCCTCACGCGTGGTGACGATGACGACCGGCAGGATGAGCAGCGCCAGGGCGATCGCGCCAGAGATGACGCTGTTGCGCTTGATCCCCACGGTGACCACGAGACCCGCGGTGAGCATCCCGTAGATGATCGCCGGGACGGCTGCGAGGTTCTGCACGTTCACCTCGACCAGCCGGGCGAACACGCTGGTCCGGGAGGCGAACTCCTCGAGGTAGACGGCCGCTCCGACCCCGATGGGCACGGCCAGCGCCCCGGTCACGGCGATGACCATCGCCGAGCCGAGGATAGGCGCACGGGCCCCGGCCCGGTCCGGGAAGACCTGCGAGGTGTAGTTCGTGAACATCTGGGCGTCCAGGCGCGGCATACCGTCCAGGAAGGTGTCCACGAGCAGGACCGCCAGGACGAGCACGCCGAAGGCGAGGCACGCCCAGAGCAGGACGAGGAATCCGATCGACGCCGGAGTGCGGTCTCCGTGCGCGGCCGCCCGCAGGGACGGTGGGTATGCCGTGGGCTCGGCCTGTGCGGCAGGGGTCAGATCGAGGGACATCAGTAGGCCTCCCGGAATCGGCGGACGAGCCGGATGCTCACGAGGTTGATCGCCAGGGTGATGACGAAGAGGGTCAGCCCGACGGCGAAGAGCGTGTTGTACTGCAGCGAGCCGACGACGCTCTCACCGGAGGCGGCCTGGGCGATGAAGCCGGTCATCGTCTGTCCCTCCTGAGTGGCCGAGGCGACCATGCGGGCCTGGCTGCCGGCGGCGAGGGCGACGATCATCGTCTCGCCGACCGCGCGGGACAACGCCAGCACGAGCGCCGCGGCGATGCCGGAGAGGGCCGCCGGGAAGACCACCCGGGTGACCGTGCGCATCCGGTTTGCGCCCAGGCCGTAGGAGGCCTCGCGCAGCGAGCGGGGCACGGCGGACAGGGCGTCCTCGGCCAACGAGGCGACCGTCGGGATGATCATCACCCCGAGCACCAGTCCGGCGGACAGGACCGAGAACGTGC
>CAZNLX010000287.1:0-2414 GCA_964573925.1 uncultured Intrasporangiaceae bacterium | reverse complement strand
GCGACCCGACTGGCGGGATCCCGACGGTGACCCCTTCTTCATCGCCGAGGTCATCCCCCCGGAAGGCATGGACGCCAAGTTCCGCGAGGACGGCATGGTGACCGTCAAGGACCTCGGCAAGCTCAAGCCCGGTCGTTACCAGGTCAAGGTCGTCATGCGCGACGAGCGGGAGAAGACCGAGGGCGTCCTCAACGTGGACCTGCGCGACGACGCGAACGTCCCGCCGGTGGCCAACTCCGACCATGTCCGGGTGATCAAGGACCGCGAGATCGTCGTCGCTCCGCTCAAGAACGACACCGATGCCAACGCTAACGAGTTGCGGCTTGCCCAGGTGAGTCCGCCCCCCGCCGGGGCCCGGGTGACCATGGACTCGTCGACGGGGACCTTCCGGTTCGCTTCGTCGGTCGCAGGGACGATCTACCTCGACTACGTCGTTTCCGACGGTCCCTCGACCGCGACCGGGGTGGTCCGGGTCGACGTCGTCGATGTGGACCCCAACGGCAAGCCAAGCGCCGAGGACGACGTCGCCCTGCTGCCCGCCGGGGGGCGTACGACGGTTCCGGTCCTCGACAACGACTTCGACCCGGCGGGCGGAGTTTTGGTTGTCCAGTCCTTCTCGGTGCGGCCGGACTCCGGCCTGACCGTCGAGGTCATCGACCGGGAGAAGCTGCGGATCTCCGCGTCCGGCGGCCTCAAGGCGCAGACCTCGTTCACCTACACCGTCTCCAACGGGGCGGCGTCCGCGACGGGCACCGTCGTCGTCATCCCGCTGGCCGCGGTTCCCACGAGCGTCCCCCCGGTCGCCGAGGACGACGCGGCCGCCGTCCGGGTCGGCGACCTCGTGACCGTGCACGTCATGGACAACGACTTCTCTCCCTCCGGGCTGCCGATCAGCGTCGACCCGGCCCTGCAATACAGCGGCGCTCCGGTTCAGGGCGAGGCCTTCGTCTCGCAGGGCACCATCCGGTTCAAGGCCGGCGATCAGCCAGGGATCGCCCGGGTCGTCTATACCTTGCGTGACAGCCAAGGGAACTTCGACTCGGCGCAGGTGGAGTTCTCGGTGCACGGGCCGGACGGCAACTCCCCGCCGGTCGCGCGCCCCCTCGTCGCCCGGGTCCTTGCCGGGGCGAGCACGAAGATCCCGGTCCCCCTCGACATGATCGACAGCGACGGTGACTCGGTCACCCTGCTCGGCGTCGACACCCCGCCGTCCAAGGGCACGGTCAAGGTCGGGACCGCGTGGCTGGAATACCAGGCGCCAGCAGGCACCTCCGGCACGGACTCCTTCACGTATGCCGTGATGGACCGCTACGGCGCGCGCGGCATCGGGACGGTGCAGGTGGGCATCGCTCCGCCGTCGCCGGTCAACCAGCCACCCATCACCGTTCCGGACATCATCGTGGCCCGACCGGACCGGCAGTTGTCCGTGCCGGTCCTGGCCAACGACACCGACCCGGACGGGGATCCGGTGCAACTCCTCGAGGGTTCGGTCAAGGGACAGAGCGGCGCGGCAGGGATCGCCGCGGTGACGGACGGGTCCCGAGTGCAATTGCGCTCGCCGGCGACTCCTGGCTTGTACGCCCTGACCTACACCGCCATCGACGGCCGTGGGGGCTCCAAGGACGGGAGCATCACCCTCGACATCCGGACCGACACCCCCCTGCAACCGCCGATCGCCCGTGACGACCTGCTCGCCGGCAGCGACGTGGCCGGAAAGACCACCGTCGACGTCGACGTGCTGGCCAACGACGAGGACCGGGACGGTGCGGCCGAGGCTCTGGTCGTGAGCGCCACCGGGACCGGAGTGTCGGTGGGCCCCAAGGGAGTCACCGTCACCGTCCAGCCGGCCCGCCAGGTCATCCTCTACACGGTGACCGACGTCGACGGCCTCACCGCGAAGGCAGCGATCGTCGTCCCGGGCTCGGACGAGCGCCTGCCCACGCTCAAGCCGGACAAGGTGCCGGCCAAGATCAAGGGCGGCGAGACCCTCACGGTGGCCCTCGCCGACTACGTCTCGGTCCGCGACGGACGCACTCCCCGGCTCACCTTCGAGGACCGGATCAAGGCCGGACCCGGTGGTGACGGTGCCCAACTCGTCAAGGACGCCACCACTCTCGTGTTCACCACCAAGGGCGAGTTCTCGGGGCTGTCGTCGTTGACCTTCGAGGTGACCGACGGAGCGACCTCGGACGACCCCAAGGGGCTGACCGCCGTCCTCACCCTGCCGATCGTCGTCGAGTCGTCCGGCAAGAACCAGCCGGTCTTCACCCCCTCGGAGATCCAGGTCGCCGCGGGCGAGCCGGCACGCTCGGTCGACCTTGCTGCGATGGTGCGCGATCCCGACCCCGGCGACCTGGATCTCCGAGGAGATCGGAAGAGCGTCGTGTAGGGAAAGAGTGTGAACGCTTGTGTAG
>CAZNLX010000286.1:0-2423 GCA_964573925.1 uncultured Intrasporangiaceae bacterium | reverse complement strand
GACCATCGCCCGCGACCGGTGGCAGCAGCACCTGAAGACCCAGGGCCGCTACTACCAGACCAAGGCTGCGGAGCTGCGGGCCCTGGCCGCCTCCGCCCCGGGCGTGGGCGCCGACACGGCGGCCCTGGCCTGCGAGGGCCTGGCCATCGTCATGGAGGCCTGCCGGACCGGCCGCCTGACCCGCAACCAGCACATCCTCTTCCGCCTCGGCGAGATCATCGCCCACGTCGAGGGTGCCGAGATCTTCGCCAAGCGTGCCGCCGCCGCCGCGAGCGACACCGCCCACGAGAAGAGCCTCAAGCGCTTCGACGCCAAGACCTTCGCGCTCATGTCCCGGGTCTACGCCCGGGAGGCCGCCGCCCGGGTCGCCTTCGACGGCTCCCGCTGGGTCGCGGGTGCCGCCGACCCCGGCACCCCCGCGGTCGCCGCCGTGAGCGGCATCCCCACCGCCGCCATCCAGGCCGCCCAGGCGGGCCTGGTCACCGACATGGACGCCATCGCCGACGCGCTCTACGCGCGGGGCGACTGGGCCGAGTAATCGGCCCGGACCCCGGCAGCCACTTCACCGACTCGACCGACCTCGACTGACGCGCTCCACCGGAAGGACCCCACATCATGACTGACGTCCACCCCGTTGCCGTCGTCGGCATCGCGGCCATCATGCCGATGGCCCCCGACGCCGACGCCTTCTGGGCCAACATCACCGGCGGGCGCTACTGCATCACCGACGTGCCGCCCGAGCGGTGGAACCCTGCGCTCTACTACAGCCCCGACCACTCGGCCCGGGACAAGACCTACTCGACGATCGGCGGCTGGGTCCGCGAGTTCGAGTGGGACCCGATCCGGTGGAAGCTGCCGATCCCCCCGACGGTGGCGGCACAGATGGACCAGGGGCAGCGCTGGGCGCTCTCGGCGGCTCGCCGGGCTCTGCTCGACGCCGGATGGCCGAACTGGTCGATCGAGAGCGACAAGGTCGCCGTCATCCTCGGCAACGCCATCGGCGGCGAGAAGCATTACCAGTCGAGCATGCGCATCCAGCTGCCGGAGGCCCTCAAGCGGGTCGCCGAGTCCGCCACGCTGCGCACCCTCTCCCCCGACATGCAGCACGCCATCGTCGAGGAGGCCCGGGCGCTCTACCTGGACAACATGTTCGAGATCACCGAGGACACCATGCCCGGTGAGCTGTCCAACGTCATCGCCGGCCGGATCGCCAACGTCCTCAACCTGCGTGGCCCGAACTACACGACCGACGCAGCCTGCGCCTCGGGTCTGGCCGCGCTCAACTCGGCGATCCTCGGGCTCAACGACCACCAGTACGACGCCGTCATCACCGGTGGTGTCGACCGCAACATGGGCGTCGACGCCTTCGTCAAGTTCTGCAAGATCGGCGCCCTGTCGGCCAGCGGCACCCGGCCGTTCGACGCCGGGGCCGACGGCTTCGTCATGGGCGAGGGCGCCGCGCTGTTCGTCCTCAAGCGGCTTGAGGACGCCGAGCGGGACGGCGACCGGATCTACTCGGTGATCCTTTCGGTCGGCGGCTCCTCCGACGGCAAGGGCAAGGGCATCACGGCACCCAACCCGGTCGGCCAGCAGTTGGCCGTCGCCCGGGCTTGGGAGCGGGCTGGGGTCGACCCTGCGACGGCCACCGCCATCGAGGCGCACGGCACGTCGACCCGGGTCGGCGACGCGACCGAGTTGGAGAGCATCGACAAGATCTTCGGTGCCGCCGGCGCCAAGGCCGGCTCGATCGCCCTCGGTTCGGTGAAGTCCAACATCGGCCACCTCAAGGCCGCGGCCGGCACGGCCGGTCTGTTCAAGATGGTCAAGTCCCTCCACGAGAAGGTCCTGGCCCCCTCGCTCAACTTCGTCACGCCGAACGAGAACGTCGACTGGGACCGCACCCCGTGCAAGGTCAACACCGCGCTGCGCGCGTGGGACAACGCCGGCCCCGAGGGGGTCCGCCGCGGTGGCGTGTCCGCCTTCGGCTTCGGTGGGACCAACTTCCACGTCGTCGTCGAGGAGCACGTCCCGGGTCGGCACAAGCCGCGTCCGAAGGTCTTCGCCTCCGCCGAGGTCCCCGGCTCCGCGACGTATGCCGCCGCCGCCCCGTCCGCGGGTGTCTCCGCGACCGTTCCGGCCGGCCCGCCCAAGACCCCCCTGCGCGGCGCTCTCGTGCTCGGCGGCAAGGACGACGCCGACGTGCTCCGCCAGGTCGAGGCCGCGCTGGCCGATGCCAAGAACGGCAAGGCTCCGGCGCCTGCGGCTCCGAACCCGGCCCTCGCCGACGCGGCGGTCCGCGTGGCCGTCGACTACGGCAACGCCAAGGAACTGGCCGGCAAGCTCGACAAGCTCGCCAAGGGCTTGGCCTCGGGCAACCCGGCGATCTTCAAGATGCTCCGTCAGCAGGGTGTCTTCCTCGGCCG
>CAZNLX010000285.1:0-2447 GCA_964573925.1 uncultured Intrasporangiaceae bacterium | reverse complement strand
CTCATCGGCAGCCAGCGCCCCAGCGCCGCCATCCAGGTCGGCAGCGCCGACAGCGGCACATTGGCTCCCGCGCAGATGAGCAGCAGACCGAAAATGACGTTGTCGAAGACCGCCGATGAGCGCACGACGAGCGCCAGCGACCCGGTCACCAGGCCCAGCCCGGTGCAGGAGGCTGCGGCGACCGCACAGGTCACCGCCAACCCCGCCCAGGCGGTCCCCGGCAGGCTCACCCCGAGCAGCCCGGCACCGACGGCAAGGGCGACGACGCAGACGAACCAGCCGTTGGCGACGACCGGGATGGACCGGCCGAGGAAGAGGGCGATCCGAGGTGCCGGCGAGGCGAGGATGAGCGAGAGGGTCTGTGAGCGGCGCTCCCCACCGATGGTGTGCGACATCGCGAACAGGCACGGGATCGCGGCGTACTGGACCGCATTGCCGATGAGGTAGAACCGGTCGTCACCGACCCCGGCGCTGCGGCCGATGAAGGCGAACAGCAGGATTTGCATGACCGGTGCGACGACCAGCGACGGGACGTAGATGTAGGGGTTGAGCCAGTTGAACAGCGCCCGGAACGAGGTCATCCCCCCGACGGTGAGGATCCGCCAGGCGTTGTTCCCCCTCGTTACGGCGCCCATCAGGTGAGCGCCAGGGTCGCGTGTCGACGGGCCGAGTCGATGACCCGTTCGGACAGGGCGGCGGCGACGACGGCATACCCCACGCCGAGCCCGACGCAGACGGCGGTCTGGCCCCAGGGCGATCCCCCGGCAGCCGCTTCCCGCACGGCCGCCATCCCCCAGGTCGGGGGCAGGGCCTGGGCCACCCAGCCGGCCCAGGCCGGCAGCAGGGCGATCGGCACGAGGAAGCCGCACAGCAGCCAGCCGGGGTACTCCAGGACGTTGCCGAACGCCCAGGCCGATCGGTAACGCACCACCGAGACGGCCAGCAGGAAGCCGAACATGGCGATGGACAGCACGGTCGCCACGAGGGAGACGGCGAACGACAGCGGCGAGGCGATGACCACCTCGATCCCGAAGAGCACCCGGCCCCAGATGAGCGTCGCGACGAGCGAGTACATGGCCAGGCTGGCCATGGCGGTCGTCACCGGAGTGAGCACCCAGGCGATCCGGGTCGGTGAGGCGACGATCAACTCCAGGGTCCCCATCCACCGTTCCCGCTGCATCGCCGAGGACCCGGTCGTGGCGATCGTCGACCAGGTGCCCATGACGGCCGACCCCAGCCCGGCGTAGACGAGCGCCGCCGGGTCGCCGTTCTGCCGGAAGACCAGGAACGCCGTCGTCGCGAAGAAGAGCGGCCAGACGACCTGGAAGATCCCGTCGAAGGCCGAGGCGGCCAGGGTCTTGAGGCTCAGCCAGTAGCAGACCCCCAACATCCGCAGCCGCCGCGAGACGGGGCCAGGCAGCCGGCCGGTCACGACTGCACCAACTCGACGTAGGCGTCCTCGAGGGTCGGCTCCCGGGTGACCACCCGCCCGACCTGGATGCCGCCCAACTCGCCGAGGACCGCGGCCGTGACGTCCGCGCCAGGCTCGACCCGCACGACGAGAGTCTCGGACTGGTCGTCGACGTCGACCGAGGCCGAGGTGACCGACGGGATCCGACCGATGGCGGCCACCCGCTCGGCCACCCCGCCGAAGGTCTGCACCTCGACGACCGATCCCGCCGAGACCCGGCTCTTGAGCTCGGTGGGGGTGCCCTCGGCGACGAGTTCGCCGCGCCGGATCACCGCGATCCGGTCGCACAGGTCGTCGGCCTCGAACATGTAGTGGGTGGTCAGCAGGATCGTCTTGCCGCGGTCCCGCAGTCCGGCGATCGTCTGGCGCAGCTCCCGGGCCCCGACCGGGTCGATCCCGATCGACGGTTCGTCGAGGAAGAGGACCGCCGGGTCGTGGAGCAGGCCCCGGGCGACGTGCAGCCGTTGACGCATCCCGCGCGAGTAGCCCTCGACGCGTTCCTTCTCGCGCCCGGTCAGCCCGACGAGCTCGATGAGCGAGGAGATCCGCTGCTTCTGCTCCCGGGCGGGCACCCCGTAGAGCTCGGCGAAGTAGCGCAGGTTGTCCAGCCCGTTGAGCCGGTCGTAGAGGCCCCGGTCGCCGCCGAAGACGTAGCCGATCCGCTTGCGCACCTCCCGGGCGTCGGCGACGACGTCGAGGCCGAGGATGCTCGCCGAGCCGCTCGTGGGCAGCAGCAGGGTGATGAGCATCTTGATCGTCGTCGTCTTGCCCGCCCCGTTGGGTCCGAGCAGGCCGAAGACCTCACCCGGCTCGACCTGGAAGCTCACCCCGCGCACCGCGTCGACGGTCTTGCGCTGGCGCCGCAACACCCCGGAGGTCGTCGTGAAGGTGCGCCGCAGGTCACGGACCTCGAGGATGCTCACCCGCGCACCCTAGCCGCGCGGGCGGACAAGCCGGAGTTCGCCAGCCTCATTCC
>CAZNLX010000284.1:0-2450 GCA_964573925.1 uncultured Intrasporangiaceae bacterium | reverse complement strand
CCAGACCCGGTTGCCTTCATACAGGCCCGGGAAGGCGCGCCGACGTGGACTCGAGTCTCGGCCCAAGGCGCGGCGGCCATCGGGGGTCATCCGATCTTGCGCTTCAAGGCGCCCACCGACACCACCTCCGGGTCCCACCGCTATGCCGAACGCGCGCGACAACGCACGTTTGGCATAGCGCAGGACCGGGGCGGAGGCGCTGGTGACGACGCTCCCGGCCTCGGCTCAGGCCCCCGCCTGTCAGTGCTCGGGCATAGCGTCGGGTCGTGAACGCACCACGGACCTGGGTGATCGTCGCCTCGCGTGACCACGCCATGCGGGGCCTCGTGGACGGCTTCATCATGGCCAACCACGGCAAGCGGGCCCCGCTGGCCCGGATGTCGGTCGGCGATCGGATCCTCGTCTACTCCCCGAAGACCGGCTATCCCAACGGCGAGCCCCTCCAAGCGTTCACGATCGCCGGAGAGGTCACCGGAGCCGGGCCCGAGCCGAGCGCGCTCATCGTCGGCGGGTTCCGGCGCGCCGCCCGGTTGTGGGAGGTGGGTCCCATCCCGCTCGCGCGGATGCAGGGCCGTATGCCGTCGGGCCGGATCCGGTTCGGCTTCTTCGAGCTCCCACCCGACGACGCCGAGGCCATCTGGGGCATGGTCGACGCCGGATGACTCGGTCGTCCGGCTCCCTGGGACGGGGCTGTGGAGCGGGGCTGTGGATGACGCCGCGCGGGATGGGTCGGGTCGTGTCAGACTCGTCGGGTCGTGGCGCCGACACAGGGGAGGCGGAGGCTGGTGGTTCGGTCGTGGGTGTCGGCGGTCTGGCTGGCCGTTTGCGTGGCCGGTGTGGTGGGCGCCTGCACACCGAGTGGGGGTGCCGGCCAGCCCACGGCCACGAAGTCCGCGGCCACCACGAGCCCGACCTCGTCGACCGTGGTCACGTCGTCCGCGCCGGTGACGGCAACCGGGACCGCCACCTCGATGCTCCCCTACCCGATCGACGTTCCCGCAGCGGCCCGCACGCACGACGCCGCCGGAGCCGAAGCGTTCGTCACGTTCTACGTGGAGCAGGTGAACCGTGCGTGGGCACAACCCAGCACGGGACTGCTTCCGCCGTTGTCCCTTGCAGCGTGCAAGTCCTGCGAGCAGTACGAGGGTTCCGCTCGCGACCTCGTTGAGAGCGGCCAACGATTCGCCGCGAACGCGGTGATCCAACGAACGGTTGCGTCGGTGGCTGCCGCGGCCGAACACGCTCGGGTGCTCTTCGTGGGGCAACAGCCACCCACCAAGGTGGTCGACCGGCAGGGCGCGACGGTTCGCGTGCAAACGTCGATGGCTCTGAAGCTGGAGTTCTCGCTCTCCTGGGCGGGCGCGTGGCGCGTCGCTGAGGTCACGCTCATCAGCCCGGGGCCGTCATGAGGAAGAGACAGCTCTCGCGCACGCTGGGGGCTTTCGTCGCAGCCAGCGCCTTGCTGCTGTGGTTCACTCCCGCCGCGCTCGGCGCGTGCACCGGGCTGGGCGAGTGCACAGTTGCCGGGGGCGGCGCAGGCTCGCACCTCACGGATGCGGAAACGCAACAGACGGTCGCAGTGCGGCCGCCGGCCTCGAGCGATCGGTACGAGTACCGGTTCGAGATCGCCTGCGCCGGGGCCGACGCCGGTGCCAGCTGCCGCGGGGCCATCCTGGCCTGCGTGGGGACCGGAACTGGTCCGTTGCACGACATCTTCCGGCGCCTCATCCACGCCAACGGCCAGACCGAGGCCTGGGTCCGTGTGGGCGACACCTGCTTCCCTCCGGCTTCGGCGGCGCCCCAGCTCACCTACGCGATGCTGCTTGAGGCGTTCCATCTGACCCCGTGGGCGACCGCGTCGATCTCGACCCAGCCCAAGGGCGACGTCACCCTGACGGGCTTGAGGACCTTCTTCCTCACGTCGTGGTCCAGCGGCGGATTCGAGCCGGGAGAGATCGACGCGGTCGATCCGGCCCGGATGCTCGGGCATCGGGTGGATATCCGCCCGAGGCTGGTCGGGCTGATCTACCGGTTCGGCGACGGCACTTCCGAAGGCCCCACGACGGATGTGGGCGGCGTCTATCCCACCGGGCGGATCACCCATGTCTATCCAAAGGCCGGTGTCTATCAGACGCACCTCGACGTGACCTGGAGTGCCGACTTCCGGGTCGACGGGGGAGAGTGGGCGCCGATCCCGGAGACGGTGAGCGTGACCGGCCCGACGACCACCGTGACCGTGAAGACCGCCCGGGCCGTGCTCGTGAACTGACCCCATTCGCGGGCACCGTCGGCACCCGCCAGGCACTGGTCGGGCCTCAGTGCCGCGCGCACGCGGCATACCGAATGCCATTGGTCGACGAGCCCAGGCGATAAGCCGGGACAATCCCGGCACCCCACGCAGCAATGGCATTCCGTATGCCGCGGCGGCCGCACCCCGTATGCCGCGGCTG
>CAZNLX010000283.1:0-2453 GCA_964573925.1 uncultured Intrasporangiaceae bacterium | reverse complement strand
CATGGCTGACTTCGTGGGTGCGATCGACCAGGGGACGACCAGCACGCGGTTCATGATCTTCGACCATGCCGGCCGCGAGGTGGGCAAGCACCAGCTCGAGCACGAGCAGATCCTCCCCCAAGCGGGGTGGGTCGAGCACAACCCACTGGAGATCTGGGAGCGCACCCAGACCGTCATCGACTCGGCGCTCACCTCCGCCGGACTGCGGGCCAGCGACCTCGCCGCGATCGGCGTGACCAACCAGCGCGAGACGACGATCGTCTGGGACCGGCATACCGGCCGCCCGTGGCACAACGCCATCGTCTGGCAGGACACTCGCACGGCCGCCATCGCGACCGCGCTGGACGCCGACGGTCGCGGGCAGGTCATCCGCGAGCGCGCCGGACTGCCGCCGGCCACCTACTTCTCCGGCGGCAAGCTGCAATGGCTCCTGGAGAACGTCGAGGGGCTGCGGGCCGCAGCCGAGCGCGGCGACGCCCTCTTCGGCACCCCCGACACCTGGGTCATCTGGAACCTCACCGGCGGCCCGGACGGCGGCCGGCACGTCACCGACGTGACCAACGCCAGCCGCACCATGCTCATGGACCTGCGCACCTTGGACTGGGACGAGGAGTTGCTCGGCTTCTTCGGGGTGCCGCGTGCCATGCTCCCGACGATCTGCCCGAGTAGCGACCCGCACGCGTATGCCGCGACCGCCCCGTCCGTCGGCGGCTCGGCGTCCTGGGGCGGTTCGATCCGGATCGCCGGGGACCTCGGCGACCAGCAGGCCGCCACCGTCGGCCAAGTGTGCTTTGCCCCGGGCGAGGCCAAGAACACCTACGGCACCGGCAACTTCATGCTCCTCAACACCGGCACTGAACCGATCGCCTCGAAGGCCGGGCTGCTGACGACGGTGGCCTACCAGTTCGCCGGTGAGCCCGCGGCATACGCGCTGGAGGGGTCGATCGCCGTGACCGGCTCAGCGGTGCAGTGGCTGCGTGACCAGCTCGGGATCATCAGCGGCGCAGCCGACGTCGAGCGCCTCGCCGCCCAGGTCCCGGACAACGGTGGGGTCTACTTCGTGCCCGCCTTCAGCGGGTTGTTCGCCCCCTACTGGCGTTCGGACGCGCGCGGGGCGATCGTCGGGCTGTCCCGGTTCAACACCAATGCCCACCTGGCCCGGGCCACCCTGGAAGCGATCTGCTACCAGAGCAAGGACGTCGTCGACGCGATGTTCGCCGACTCCGGGGTGCGGCTGGACACCCTCAAGGTCGACGGCGGGGTCACCGCCAACAAGCTCTGCATGCAGATCCAGGCCGATGTGCTCGGCGTCGAGGTGGTCAAGCCGGTCGTCGCCGAGACCACCGCCCTCGGAGCCGCGTATGCCGCGGGCCTGGCCGTCGGCTTCTGGGGCTCCACCGAGGAGTTACGGGCCAACTGGCAGGAGGATCGGCGCTGGTCGCCGCAGTGGACCGATGCCCAGCGTGAGAGCGGGTATGCCGCCTGGCGCAAGGCCGTCACCCGCACCCTCGACTGGGTGTGACCAGCGTCCTTCCCCCTGCGCCGGCCCACGGGCACGGGGCTGGGACACTGGAGCTGTGAGTCCCACCACCGCGCTGTCCCCTGCCTATCGTTCGTCCGCCATCGAGGCATTGGCCTCCGGCGAGGAACTCGACGTGCTCGTCATCGGAGGCGGGGTCACGGGCGCGGGCTGCGCCCTCGACGCGGTGACCCGCGGGCTGCGCACCGGGCTCATCGAGAAGCGCGACTTCGCCTCGGGCACCTCCAGCCGCAGCAGCAAGCTCATCCACGGCGGACTGCGCTATCTGGAGATGTTCGACTTCCGGCTGGTCGCCGAGGCGCTCAAGGAGCGCGGCCTGCTGCTCACCCGGCTGGCCCCGCACCTCGTGCGGCCAGTGCCCTTCCTCTACCCGTTGTCCAAGCCCCTCGTCGAGCGGCCCTATGTCGAGGCGGGCCTCTCGCTCTACGACTCGATGGCCCGAGCCTCGCGGCACTCGGCGGGCCTGCCCTGGCACAAGCACCTCACCCGCCGCCAGGCCCTCAAACTGGCCCCCGCGCTCAAGTCGACCGCCCTCGTCGGCGCCGTCCAGTACTACGACGCGAAGGTGGACGACGCGCGGCATACGATGGAAATCGCCCGCACGGCAGCGAGTTACGGCGCGCACGTGGCGACCCGAGTGGCCGCGGTCGGCTTCATCCGCCAGGGCGAGCGAGTCACCGGGGTGCGGGCCCTGGACAAGGTGACCGGGCGTGAGTTCGACATCCTCGCCCGCCAGGTGGTCAACGCGACCGGGGTGTGGACCGACGACACTCAAGCCCTCGTCGGCGAGCGCGGTCAGTTCCACGTCCGGGCGTCCAAGGGCGTGCACCTGGTCGTCCCGCGGGACCGGATCCACTCGACGACCGGCATCATCCTGCGCACGGAGAAGTCGGTCCTGTTCGTCATCCCGTGG
>CAZNLX010000282.1:0-2480 GCA_964573925.1 uncultured Intrasporangiaceae bacterium | reverse complement strand
GCGCGGTCTGCGCGATCTCGGGATCGCCGTGCCGGGCGGTCTGGTCATGCACACGATCAACGCCGTCCCGCACGGTCGGGGGATGGGGTCATCGGCCACCGCAATCGTTTCGGGGGTGGCTGCCGCCCAAGGGCTTTCGGTTGCCGCGGGGCGGTCGGAGAGCGGGCAGGCACCCATCCCAGGCGACGGGCTGGACATCGACCTCGCGGCGGTCAACTCCCTGGCCAGCGAGCTCGAGGGCCATCCCGACAATGCGTCGGCGACCGTCTACGGCGGGATGACCCTGTCGTGGTCCACCCTTGACGACGTGCCCGCCCCCACGGACGGCGGGGCCCCGGCGAGCGACGCGGGTCAGCGGCATACCGTCACCGTCGTCCTGCCGTTGCACCCGGATCTCACCGCGGTCGTCTTCGTCCCAGAGACGACCCTGGCGACTCACACCGCCCGCGCCCTGCTGCCCGAGCGGGTCCCGCTGCGGGACGCGGCGCGCAACTCGGCCCGCGCGGCGCTCCTCGTCGAAGCGGCGACCCGGCGCCCCGAACTGCTCGTCCCCGCGACCCGCGACTGGCTGCATCAGGAGGCCCGTCGACCCTCGTATGCCGCCTCGATGGCCCTCGTCGATCGGCTCCGGGAGCAGGGACATGCCGCCATGATCTCCGGTGCCGGCCCGAGCGTGCTCGCCCTCACGACCCGCGACCGGGCCGATCTCGTGCGCTCCGGCGCCGACGACCAGTGGCGCCGTCTCGTCCCTGGGATCCCCGAGACGGGCGTGCGGGTGACGGTGCGATAACACTTCGGTGTGAATCGCTGGCGTCGGATGGACGGTGCCGCGGCCAGGGCCCGCAGGTGTTACATTGAGCCTGCACCGCACCGGAGGGCGACAGGCCCGAGACGGAGCGGCGGCACTCCCCACGCGACAGGCCACCGACTTCGGTGCGCGACGTGTGCGTCCGACGTGGGGTCCACCCACAGGTCAGCGGCGCTGACCGCAACACCCGGCTTCCCTGCGGGAATGCCGACGAACGAGGGGAAGGGTCCTTCGTGACTGACACCACCGAGGCCACATCGGCGCGCTCGTCCAAGGGCGGCCTGAGCGGCCTCAAACTCGCCGAACTCAAGAGCGTCGCGTCCGATCTCGGAATCACCGGGACGGCGAAGATGCGCAAGGACGACCTCGTCGCGGCCATCGCGGCCCGTGGCTCGTCCGGTGGGTCGGGCGAGTCACCATCGTCGGCGGGCCGAGGGGCCAAGCACGCCGACCGGGCGACAGCCCCGGCACGCGACGTGTCGTCGTCGGCCGGGTCGAGCGACTTGGGCACCCCGACGTCTGCGCCCCCGGCGGCGGTGCCCGCCGCGGGCACCGACGGATCGGGAGCCGAGGCCGGTAGCCGCCGGGCAGGCTCGCGCCGGGCCCGGTCCGGGGCCGGCGCACCGCACAGCGCCGGGGCCGGTGCTGAATCCGGGGCCGCAGCGCAGTCCGAGGTGCGCGCCGAGGGCGCGTCCGGCGACGGTGCCGCAACCGGCGACGGCCAGGGCGCCGGGCGCGTTGAGCGGGGGGCCGCCGAGGGCGGCGCCACCGGCGGCGAAGCTCGTCAGGACCGGCCCGACCGTCAGGACCGTGGTGGCCAGGGCTACGACCGCCAGCAGCGTCAGGGGTCCTTCGACCGGCAAGGCGGCCAGGACCGCCAGGGGCAGCAGGGTGGCCAGAACCCGCAGGACCGGCAGGGCGGGCAGCAGGGCGGGCAGTACCGCGACCGTCAAGGTGGTCAGGGTTCCGCTGGCCAGGGTGGCAACGCGGGTCAGGGCGGTTCCGGCCAGGGCGGGCAGTCTCGCTACGACGACGACCTCGACAGCCGGTCCGGGCGGCGACGCAACCGGCAGCGCAGCCGCGACCGCAAGCGCGGCCGCGGGACGATGGGTATGCCGATGGGCGGCCAGGATCTCACCGAGGCCGACGTCCAGATCGCCGAGGACGACGTCATCGTGCCGGTCGCGGGCATTCTCGACGTCCTGGACAACTACGCCTTCGTGCGCACCTCCGGATACCTGCCCGGACCCGGCGACGTCTACGTCCCGCTGGGTCTCGTGCGCCGGCACGGGTTGCGCAAGGGCGACGCAGTGACGGGCGCCGTCAAGGCCCTGCGCGAGGGGGAGGTCCCCGTCGGCCAGGGCGGCAACCGGGCGAAGTTCAACCCCCTCGTCCGCCTCGACACGGTCAACGGGATGACTCCGGAGCAGGCCAAGAACCGGGTCGAGTTCGCGAAGCTCACCCCGCTCTACCCGCAGGAGCGCCTGCGTCTGGAGACCGCGCCCAACATCATCACCACCCGGGTCGTCGATCTCGTGTCGCCCATCGGCAAGGGCCAGCGTGGGCTCATCGTCAGCCCGCCCAAGGCCGGCAAGACGCTCATCCTCCAGGCCATCGCCAACGCGATCACGACGAACAACCCCGAGGTCCACCTCATGGTCGTGCTCGTCGA
>CAZNLX010000281.1:0-2484 GCA_964573925.1 uncultured Intrasporangiaceae bacterium | reverse complement strand
GCGAGGAACTGGGCCTGTTGGCGCCGGGCCCAGGCCCGGGCTCGGTCCGGGTCGGCATCCGGGTGCTCCAACACGTGGGTGCCGGCGGCGTAGTCGAAGGACCGCAACATCCCGGCCAGGTCCCGGGTCGGCAGGTCGGGCTGGCAGCGTTCGGCCAGCGGGCGCAACGGTTCGCCCTCGAAGTCCAGGACCACCCAACCTCGGTCCGGGTGGGCGATGACTTGGCCGAGGTGCAGGTCGGCGTGGATGCGCTGCAGGGACGGCCAGGGCGCCTGCAGCGCCTGGTCGTAGCGGCGGTGCACGGCGGCGGCCAGTTCGGCGAGTTCGGGGACCTCGGCCGCGGCTGCCCGGAACCGCTGGCGCATGCCGGTGATCACCGTGACCCGGTCCTGCACGCCCGGTCGGGCGGTGGGGAACTGCTCGGCGAGGATCCGATGGATCTGGGCGACCACCGCCCCGAGTTCCTCCGCTCCGCCGTCGAGGGCGGCGTCCGCGGCGACCGCCTCCACGGCGACCCGCCAGGCGTCCCGGGTGCCGGAGAGGAAGTCCTGTGCGAAAGCGAGGTGGCCCGGCGGGACGCTCGGCTCGTCCGGGTTCCAGATCCCGGTGACCCAGCCGAGCGTGCGGGCGACGTGTGAGCAGCCCGCCGCGGCCAGGGCTGGCTGGAGCACGACGTCCGGATTGGGGCCGGGGGCCAGGGTGCGGAAGATCTTGACGATCACCGCGCCGACCCCGGCCACCCCGCAGACGATCGAGGTGTTGGACTGTTCGCCGGCCAGCACCCGGGAGGCCGTCACCGGACCGGGGGGAGCGGCATACCGGCCGCGCACTGCCTCTCCCGTCACGGAGGGTTCCAGCGTGTCGCTCGCCGCGCAGGACTGGGCGAGGGCCCGACCCTGGATGAGCTCCCACAGGGCGGCGACATAGACCGGGTCGTGCGGGGCGTCGTAGACGTAGCGGGTGCCCAGGACGCTGTGCTCCATCGTGCCGACCAAGGCCGACTCGGCTCCGGGCAGGGGAGCGCCCCGATAGGTCAACGGCACCTGGTAGACGACCGAGGGGGTGCAGGCGTCGTCCTGGACGATGATCGTCTCGATCCCGACCCGCCCGGCCGGATCGTCGAGCCGATAGCCACGCAGCCGGGTCAGCCGGGGGCGGCGCCCCTTGGCGGCATACCAGCGTTGCGACCCCATCCACTCCGCGAGCAGGTCGAGCTTGCTCGGGGTGAGGGTGGCTTCGAGGATCTCAGCCATCGGCGCCGACCACCTGGAGCCAGAAGTAGCCGCGCGGCGCCAGGGTGAGCCCGAGCTTCCCCTCGGGGCTGACGGCCGGGAAGGCCCCCCCGCCGAAGAGATCGGTCAGGCGCGCGCCGGCCCACGTCGGCCCGAGGTCGACGGTGACCGTCTGCGGGTGCTCGGAGAGGTTGGCGACACACAGCACGGTCGATGCCCCGGTCGCGGCCGCAGCGATGGATCGCGAATACGCAAGCACCGCAGGGTTGTCCGTCGGGGCGACGGCGAAGTCCCCGAGCCCGAACACGGGATGCGCCTTGCGGACCGCGAGGATCCGGCGGACCCAGTGCAGCAACGACGACGGCGTCGCCTGAGCCGCCTCGACGTTGACCGCCTGGTGGTTGAAGCCCAGCGACGCGACGACCGGGAGATAGAGCTTGCCGGGGTCCGCGGTCGAGAAGCCGGCGTTGCGGTCGGGCGTCCACTGCATCGGGGTGCGCGAGGCGTCGCGGTCGGGGAGCCAGATGTTGTCGCCCATCCCGATCTCGTCGCCGTAATAGAGACACGGGGATCCCGGCAGCGACAGGACCAGGGCATGGATGAGCTCGATTTGAGCACGGTCGTTGTCCAGCAATGGCGCCAGTCGCCGACGGATGCCGACATTGGCCCGCATCCGCGGGTCCGGGGCGTACCAGCGGTACATCGCGGCCCGCTCCTGCTCGCTGACCATCTCGAGGGTGAGTTCGTCGTGGTTGCGCAGGAAGGTGCCCCACTGGGCGCCCGGTGGGATCGGCGGGGTGGCGGCCAGGACGTCGATGATCGGCGCGGCGGTCTGGCTGCGCAGCGCGTAGTAGATCCGCGGCATGACCGGGAAGTGGAAGCACATCTGGCATTCGGGGGCCTCGGGCGTCCCGAAATAGTCGACCACCTCGGCCGGCATTTGGTTGGCCTCGGCGAGCAGGATCCGCCCGGGATACTCCCGGTCGACCATCGCCCGCAGTTGGGCGAGGAAGGCGTGGGTCTTCGGGTGGTTCTCGCCGCTGTGCCCCTCCTCCTCGAAGAGATAGGGCACCGCGTCGAGCCGGAAGCCGTCGATCCCCATGTCCATCCAGAACCGGACGATGTCGAACATCTCCTCGCGCACCCGGGGGTTCTCGAAGTTGAGATCGGGCTGGTGGGAGAAGAACCGGTGCCAGAAGAACTGCCCGCGCAACGCAGCGAAGGTCAAGTTGCAGGCCTCGGAATCTACGAA
>CAZNLX010000280.1:0-2486 GCA_964573925.1 uncultured Intrasporangiaceae bacterium | reverse complement strand
AGTCGGTCCTTTTCGAGGTCAAGGAGGCCGCGAAGGCATGACCGTCCCGACCAGCCCCGCTTCCGCCGGTCAGGCGCCCCCGTCTGACGCGGTGACCCTGACCATCGACGGTGTGTCGGTGAGCGTGCCCAAGGGCACCCTCATCATCCGGGCCGCCGAGCAGGCCGGGATCGAGATCCCGCGCTTCTGCGACCACCCGGGCCTCGACCCGGTCGGCGCCTGCCGGCAGTGCCTCGTCGTCGTGTCGATGCCCGGCCCCGATGGCGTCGTGCGCCTCATGTCGGTGCCCGGCCAGCCCACCGTGGCCAAGCCGCAGGCCGCCTGCACGATGACCGTCGCCCAGGGCATGGAGGTGCAGACCCAACACAGCTCGCCGGTGGCCGACAAGGCTCAGCAAGGCGTCATGGAGCTGCTGCTCATCAACCACCCGCTGGATTGCCCCGTCTGCGACAAGGGCGGCGAGTGCCCGCTGCAGAACCAGGCGATGTCCAACGGCCGGCCTTCGTCCCGGTTCGTCGACGTCAAGCGGACCTTCACGAAGCCGGTCAACATCTCCACGCAGGTGCTGCTCGACCGCGAGCGCTGTGTCCTGTGCCAGCGCTGCACCCGCTTCTCCGACCAGGTTGCCGGTGATCGCTTCATCAACCTCGTCGAGCGCGGGGCGATGCAGCAGATCGGCATCTACGAGGAGCACCCGTTCCAGTCCTACTTCTCCGGCAACACCGTGCAAATCTGCCCGGTCGGGGCGTTGACGGGCGCGGCATACCGGTTCCGGTCTCGGCCGTTCGACCTCGTGTCGACCCCGAGCACCTGTGAGCACTGCGCCTCTGGCTGTGCGATCCGCACCGACCACCGCCGCGGCGTCGTGCTGCGCCGGATGGCCAGCGACGACCCGCAGGTCAACGGGGAGTGGACCTGCGACAAGGGCCGCTGGGCCTTCCAATCCGCGACCCTGGCCGACCGTCTGGAGTTGCCGTTGCTGCGCCAGGCCGATGGGTCGATGCGGGCGGTCGGTTGGCCGGAGGCCCTCGAGGCCGCCGCGGCCGGACTGCGCGCCGCCAAGGGCGCGGGCGTGCTCGTCGGCGGGCGGGTGTCCGCCGAGGACGCCTACGCCTACGGAAAGTTCGCCCGAGTCGCCGTCGGCACCAACGACGTCGACTTCCGGGCCCGGCCGCACTCGGCCGAGGAGGTCGCCTTCCTCGCCGAGCACGTCGTGGCCACCGGCCCGGCCGGCGGTGCGGTGACCTACACCGACCTCGCCTCCGCCAAGACCGTCGTCCTCGTCGGGTTCGAGCCCGAGGAGGAGTCGCCGATCGTCTTCCTGCGACTGCGCCGCGCGGTCCGCAAGGCCAAGACCGCCGTGTATGCCGTGGCCCCCTTCGCCTCGCGTGGGCTCGAGAAGCTCTCCGGCCGGCTCATCGCCACCGCTCCCGGCGGCGAGGCGGCGGCGCTGGCCTCCCCGGCCCTGGCCGAGGCGCTCGCCCAGGGCGGGATCGTCCTGGTCGGCGAGCGGCTGGCCACGGCACCGGGCGCTCTGGCCGCCGCGGCCGCGCTGGCCACCTCCAGCGGCGCCAAGCTCGCCTGGATCCCGCGCCGGGCCGGTGAACGTGGGGCTCTCGAAGCCGGTGCCCTCGGCGCGCTGTTGCCCGGTGGCCGCCCGGCAGCCGATTCCGTGGCCCGTGGTGAGGTCGCCGCCGTGTGGGAGGTCGACTCGCTGCCGACCGCCGCCGGACGCGACACTGCCGGGATCGTCGCCGCTGCGGCTTCCGGTGCCCTCGGTGCCCTCGTCGTCGGTGGGGTCGACCCCGCGGATCTCGCCCTGCCCCAGGTCGGTGCAGCGCTGGCAAAGGCATTCGTCGTCAGCCTCGACTACCGCGAGTCCGCGGTGACCGCGGCTGCCGATGTCGTCCTGCCGGTCGCACCGCACGCCGAGAAGGCCGGCAGCTTCGTCAACTGGGAAGGCCGAGTCCGCACCTTCGACGCAGCACTGACGACGAACTCGATGAGCGATCACCGAGTGCTCGACATGCTCGCCGCCGAGCTCGGATTCTTCATCGAGACTCGGACCCAGGAGCAGATCAACGACCAGCTCGAGGCTCTCGGGCCGTGGACCGGCGCACGCGGTGCGGTGGGAGCGGCTGGTGGCGGGACGGCATACGCCGCCGGTGACGGGGACGTCGTCCTGGCGACCTGGCCGCTCTTGCTCGACGCCGGCCGGATGCAGGACGGGGAGCCGTTCCTTGCCGGGACCGCCCGGGCCGCAACCGCCCGTATGGGCGCGGCGCTCGCACGGCAGGTCGGGGTCGCCGACGGCGAGCCGGTCACCGTCTCGACGGCCGCCGGCTCGGTCACCGTGCCCGCTCAGGTCACCGACGGCATGGTCGACAAGGTCGTCTGGCTGCCGACCAATTCACAGGGCTGTGCGGTGCGCTCGACGCTCGGCGTCGACGCCGGCGCCCGAGTCACGGTGTCGAAGGGAGGTGCCC
>CAZNLX010000279.1:0-2490 GCA_964573925.1 uncultured Intrasporangiaceae bacterium | reverse complement strand
GCCGAACCTCTGGGCGAGCGACGTGGCTGGCGCTAACTCGGTGACGAGCGCGGCCACGTCGAGGTCCACACCGACCTCAGCCGTCTGTGTGGTGACGAGGAACTCGACGTTGTCATTGCCCTTCACCGAGAAGATGCCCGGATAGGCATCACCCATCCGGCGCAGATCCATGGGCCGCATCCGTCCAACCCACGTGACAACCCTGCGGCCATGCTCCCCCTCCAACAGATCAGCGACTTTCGCGGCGGTGGCGACATGGTTGACGATCACGCCCACTGTCCGGGGCGCCCCCGAGTTGTCAGCTTCGCAGGACTCGCGGAGCTTCAGGGCGTGGCTGGCGAGCAGTTTCACGTATGCCGGTGTCGCCGCTGCACTGTTCGGCTGCTCTGGACATCGGACGAGCCTCACGTTCTTGGCATCGACCAGACGGGCGGTCAGGACTGGGTCCGCGGTCGGGCCCACGACATCGCTTTCCGCAATTCCGACCAACGCTCCACCTGCTGCAACCACGTTCGTCGCACTGGTCCCGACGACTTGAAGCACCGGAACACCGACCTTGGCTGCACCCTCGCGCGATAGCGCGGCCACATCGCGTGCTGTGGTGACCAGCTGTCGGCTGAGATGAGCCTCGTCAACGACGACGACATTGTCGAGGGCGAGAAGCCCAGCTTCCCGAGGTCGGGCCAAGGGAGCCGTGCCATAGCCGCGGAACAGCAAACGGGATCCCCACATGTCGGGGGTCGCGCAGACAATCAGACAACGACGGGGGTCGTCCACCCAAGCCCGCGAGGACGGAGCGCCACCGCGCAGGGATAGCACCGACAGGGGAGACTCACCTTCGCCTGTCGGCGCCAGTTGGGTCAGAGCCGCGCGGACCTGCTCCACGACCGCCACGCGCGAGTCTGCCATGAGAGCCGTCGCGATGACCTGGGCACGGGCCTCGTGCTGGTCAACGATGGCACGCCTATTCACGACCACTGAGAGGCGCCGCGGAACGCGCGGGGCCGCCCCCACGGCATACAGGGCGTTGGCGAAGACGTGGACGTCCACCACATTGGACTTGCCAGTGCCCGTCGGAGCTGAAATGGCGTCGGGCCAGACGCCGTCATCGATGACGTGGTCGAGGAGGCGCCACTGCCACGTGAAAGGGACATGTCCCTCGTTGACTGCGGAGAAGAAGGCGCCGAAATCCTCGCGAGTCAACATGACGACCAACCGATGAGGGTTTCCATGCTCACGTCCACCGGGACCATGAACCCTCCACCGATGTGGCGGCTTTGGCCCAGCGCCCAAGCCGCCCGATCGGGGATGAGCCCCGCAGCGTAGATGGTCGCCGTGTAGGGCTGCACGATCAGCGATGGGGGTGCTTTGTGAACATATCGCTCGACCCGACTGTCGGGGATGCGACGACTTCCACCGGCCCAAGCACCAGCCTCGCGGACCGCACGGATCCGAGCGCTGCGCTTGTCCTCGCCAGCCTCTGCCGCCACAGCGACGTGATCTCGAAGGAGGTGCCCGAGAGAGAGCAATGCGGCGTCATCGAGCGACCAATCGCATCGATTGCGAGGGCGATTCATCTCTGGGACCAGGGCCAGGCTCGGCTGCCACAGCCTGACTGTGCCGTCCAGGCGCGTCGGCCAGAAGTCGACGACGTCCACGACCTGTGCCTGCGTCACCCTCCGCTCGCCTCGGGCGCCGAGGTAGACACGCTTCACGGCCTGCGCGACCCGCTGAATGACCGCTGATTCGGCAGGTTCCGCCGACTCGGGGAGCAGGAGCAGGAATGCCCCGCCGGGTGACTGCGTGATAACTGGTGCCACCCCTGGCGAGAGGTAGTGAATGGCCACTCGGTTGGCCGGCCTCGGCGTGCCGGCCTCGTAGGTCCCCGTGAGCAGCGGCAACGATTCGATCCCCAGCAGATGGGTCAGAGTCCGATGAAGAGCCGCGCAGAAGGCCACCACGTCGAAGGGCGCGATCGGCGCGTCCACATTCAGGACCATCCCGCCAATCCACGGCGCACGTGCCGCAGGCGCCTCAACCGGACGGTAGTCCAGATCTTGCACTGCGAGCGGCGTCGGCTTGTGTGAGGCTGCCGCTTGGCTCTCCGACGCGCGGTCTGCCGCCGGGGTCGGAGCCTTGGCTGGCCGACCCGAGAGGTAGTCCGCCTCCAGCGCATCCAGACGACCCGCGATCGGTGAGCGGACCGACAGACCACCGGCCGGCGGGTACGCCCGTTGAATCGTCGCGATTCGATGAGTAACCCGAAACTCGGACTCCTCGGCATGGTGTGCCTCGAGAACGACTGGGGAGTCGGCTTCTCCCAGGCAGCTCACGTCCTCGCACAGACGCTCGATGACATCGAAGACTTCGACGGGGACCTCCTCGTCCCACGCCCACCACATCGGACCGGCGAGCGCGACGGCATCGGACTGTCGCTTGAGTGATTTGCGGGGGCGGAGCGATTTGGATCCTTTCTGCCTCTCCGTGACC
>CAZNLX010000278.1:0-2495 GCA_964573925.1 uncultured Intrasporangiaceae bacterium | reverse complement strand
GCAATGCCCCCCAAGAAGAAGAAGATCACCGGCTTCATCAAGCTGCAGATCAACGCCGGTGCGGCGACCCCGGCCCCGCCGGTCGGTCCGGCGCTCGGTCAGCACGGCGTCAACATCATGGAGTTCGTCAAGGCCTACAACGCGGCCACCGAACACCAGCGCGGCAACGTCATCCCGGTCGAGATCACCGTCTACGAGGACCGCTCGTTCACCTTCGTCACCAAGACGCCGCCGGCCGCCGAGCTCATCAAGAAGGCCGCCGGCATCGCCAAGGGTTCGGACAACCCGATCAAGACCAAGGTGGCCAAGCTCTCCGCGGAGCAGATCCGCGAGATCGCCACCCAGAAGATGCCCGACCTCAACGCCAACGACGTCGAGATGGCCGCCCGGATCATCGCGGGCACCGCTCGCTCGATGGGCGTCCAGACCGAGGGCTACTGACCGACCCGAATGAGCGGCATACCGCCGGTATGCCGTGTGGGAGAGCCGAGCGCGGCTCGCCGACCACAACTCCAACCGCCGGGACCACCCGGCATACCCCACAAGGAGCAGCAGTGAAGCGCAGCAAGGCATACGAGGCCGCCGCCGAGAAGATCACCCCGGGCAAGCTCTACGCCCCGCTCGAGGCCGTGCGGCTTGCCAAGGCGACCTCCTCGACGAAGTACGACGCGACCGTCGAGGTCGCGTTCCGGCTCGGCGTCGACCCCCGCAAGGCCGACCAGATGGTCCGCGGCACGGTCAACCTGCCCAACGGCACCGGCAAGACCGCACGGGTCCTCGTCTTCGCCAACGCGGCCAAGGCCGAGGAGGCGCGGGCGGCCGGGGCCGACTTCGTCGGCGCCGACGACATGATCGACAAGATCACCGGCGGCTGGCTGGACTTCGACGCGGTCGTCGCGACGCCCGACATGATGGGCAAGGTCGGTCGCCTGGGCAAGATCCTCGGCCCCCGCGGCCTCATGCCCAACCCCAAGACCGGCACGGTGACGATGGACGTGGCCAAGGCGGTCACCGACATCAAGGGCGGCAAGATCGAGTTCCGCGTCGACAAGCACGCCAACCTCCACTTCATCATCGGCAAGACCTCGTTCGACGAGAAGGCCCTCGTGGAGAACTACTCGGCCGCGCTCGACGAGATCCTGCGGCTCAAGCCCTCGGCGTCCAAGGGCCGCTACGTGCTCAAGGGCACGATGGCCACCACGATGGGCCCGGGCATCCCGCTCGACTACAACCGCACCCGCAACCTGCTCTCCGACGACGAGGGCTGAGGCCTTCGCGTCTGCCGCGACGCCCCGGACCGGAACCCCGGTTCGGGGCATCGTGCGTCCTGGGCCTAGGCTTGACCTCGACCAATTTCTCGCTCGTGCCCTGGGGGTATGCCGTGCGCCGTCTCGTCCCTTCTCTTGCCGCCGTTCTCGCCCTCGGTCTGGGAGCATGCAGTTCCGGCACGAGCACGACCACGGCGACCTCTGCCGCGGGTGGTGCGACCCAGGCCTCGGCGCCGGTCACCCCGGCTGCCCCAGTCGCCGGGGGGAGCGTCGACGGGACCGCGCTGGGCAAGAAGATGGCCGATGCGCTCGTCGCCGCCAAGTCCGGCAAGCTCACGATGACCTTCGCTTCCAGCGGCTCGGCCACGAGCACCTCGGCGGTCTCGATGTCGGGGACCGCGACCTCGTCCTTCTCGGTGAACTCCGCCGGGTCGATGGACAGCTCGGTGACGATGCAGATCGGCGGCGTCGCGTTGGAGGCCGTCGTCTCCGGTGGTGCGATGTATCTCAAGATGCCTGGCCTGACGGCCACAAACGGCAAGCCGTGGATCAAGCTCGACCCCGCCGGCACCGACCCGATCTCCAAGCAAGTGGGCACCCAGATCGCCCAGGCCGGCGACCCGCGCTCGGCGCTGTCGACCTACGAGAACGCAAAGGTCTCCGTCGTCGGCACCTCCGGCGGGGTCACCCAGTACCGGATCACCGAACTCGTCGTCTCGGGCACGCCCGTGACCGGCGAGACCATGCTCTACGTCGAGGACTCGACCGGCCGCCCCGTGCGATCGGTCACCGAGTCGATGGGCGTGAAGGCGACCGCCGAGTTCTCCGGCTGGGGCGAGCCGGTGAGCATCGCCGTCCCACCGGCCGACCAGGTCGGCCCGCCTCCGGGTGCCTGAACCTCTTTCGGGCCAGCGCCCCGCCCGGGCCGTGGTGAGGGTCGCCTTCATTGACGGTGGCGATGGCGGGGATACACGCTGACGATTGATGAAGACTTGGGCAGGGCTCGGTTTTGATATAGTGTGGCTATCGCCAGCATCGCACGATATCGAGGAGTTCCGTCCCCCATGGCTCAAATCGGGTCCGAGATCAAGCCCTTCAGCGCGACCGCCTTCAAGAGCGGGCACTTCGTCGACGTGAGCGACGCCGACCTCAAGGGATCCTGGTCGGTCGTCTTCTTCTACCCGGCCGACTTCACCTTCGTCTGCCCGACCGAGCTGGGCGACATGG
>CAZNLX010000277.1:0-2513 GCA_964573925.1 uncultured Intrasporangiaceae bacterium | reverse complement strand
CGGCCATCCGCTTGTAGCGGGCCATGCAGTCGGTGTGCGTGTAGGAGAACACGTGCCCCATGTGCAGGCTGCCCGAGGCGGTCGGCGGCGGGGTGTCGACGGAGAACACGGCGCTGCGCGGGCCGGCCAGGGCCCGGGCCCGGTCGAAGCGGTAGGTGCCCTCGGTCTGCCATACCGCGCCCCACTTCTCCTCGAGGCCGTCGACCGTGGGACGGTCGGGGATCGAAGGGTTGAGGGAGGCTGCGCTGGTCATGGGGAGCATCTTCCCACCACCTGGCCGGTGCCCTCGAACCAGTTCCTGCCGCCGTCCCGGTATGCCGCATGGCCCGGTATGCGGCCGCGTGACCCGGGCGGCACGCGGTGTGATCGGCCCCACGAGTGGCGCAGGTCGCAGGTCCCGGTTCCGCTGGACGGCACGGGTTACCGTCGGGTAGGTCGACTGGAGGGAGGGCGAGCACACGATGACCGCCGTCGCCTGCCCGACCGTCTTCCCCGGGACGACCCATTGGCGGGTCGGCCTGCCGGTGTCGCTGCACGACGCCCGGGGCACCGAACTGTTCCTGCGGCTGCTCGTGCCGACCGACGAGGCGGCCATCCGGGCCCTGCATGAACGGTGCTCGACGGCGACCTTGCGGTGGCGCTACTTCGGGGGCGGCGAACAGGTCGAACACCTGCTCACCTGGATCTTCGACACCTCGCAAGGCGAGGCCGTGGGGGTCTGGGCCGAGGGTCGGCTCGTGGCCATCGGCAACTTGCTCCTGCCCGACGCCCAGGGCACCGGTGAGGTGGCCTTCCTCGTCGAGGACGCCTGGCAGGGCCGGGGGATCGGTTCGGCGCTGGTCGACCTCATCACCGACCTCGGTCGTGACGAGGGCTGCCGCTGCCTGCACGCCGACGTCTCGCTCGACAACGGGCGGATGCGGGTGCTCTTCGCCAAGCGGCACTGGCACGGCACGGTCGTCGACGGCGACTACTCGATGGACCTGCCGCTGAGCTGATCGCCGCCGCGCCGCGCGATCGGACGGGACGTCTCGGCCCCTACGCTGTGTGGGTGGATCACGTGTACTTCCCGGTCATCGGGATCGCCAAGACCCTCTTCGTGCTGCAGGGGTTGCGGTTCACCGTGACCGGCGCCGAGAACGTCCCGCGCCGGGGTGGTGCGGTGCTCGCGATCAACCACACCGGCTACCTCGACTTCACGTATGCCGGCAACGCGCTCCTGCCGCGCGGCCGGTTCGTGCGCTTCATGGCCAAGGAGTCGATCTTCAAGAACCCGGTCGCCGGGCCGCTCATGAAGGGGATGAAGCACATCCCGGTCGACCGCGCGGCGGGCGGGGCGGCATACCGCACGGCGGTGGAGGCGCTACGAAAGGGAGAGATCGTCGGGGTGTATCCCGAGGCGACGATCAGCCGGGCTTTCGAGCTCAAGGACTTCAAACCGGGCGCGGCACGGATGGCCCGCGAGGCCGGCGTCCCGATCATCCCGTGCGTCATCTGGGGCGCCCAGCGAGTCTGGACCAAGGACCATCCCAAGCGCCTGGGACGGACCAACACGCCGATCCATGTCGCCATCGGCACCCCGATGACCGTCGGCCCCGACGAGGACATCCACGAGGTGACGGCGCGGCTCAAGTCGACGATGGAACAGATGCTCGAGACCGTCTGGGAGGCCTACCCGCCGATGCCCCCGCAGGAGCAGGTGTTCGTCCCCCGCCGGTTGGGCGGCTGCGCGCCGACCCTCGAGGAGGCTGCGGAGCTCTACCGCGAGGAACTGGCCCGCAAGGCGGCCAAGCGTGCGGCCAAGCAGTCGCAGCAGCCCGGCGAGAGCACGGACCGGGACGGCGCCTGATCGTGGGGATGCGTCAACGCGAGCCCGAAGGCCCGCCGCCGGCTCCCGCGGTGCAGAAGCTGCGCATTCGCTATGCCAAGCGCGGCCGGTTGCGGTTCTCCTCGACGCGGGACTTCCAGCGTGCCCTGGAGCGGGCGTTGCGTCGGGCCGGCGTGCCGATGGCCTTCTCGGCAGGGTTCCACCCCCACCCGAAGATCTCCTACGCCAATGCGGCGGCGACCGGGACGGCCAGCGAGGCGGAGTACGTCGAGATCTCGGTGACCGAACGGCTCGACCCGGCCGCGGTGCGGGAGGCGCTTGACGCGGCCCTGCCCGACGGGCTGGACGTGATCGAGGTTGTCGAAGCCGGTCCGGGCGCATTGGCCGACCGCCTGCAAGCCAGCGATTGGGCCATCGCCCTTCGCGGTATGCCGCTCATCGAGGTCTCCGATGCGGCGCACCGCTTCCTCGAGCAGGAGAGGATCGAGGTCACTCGGGTGCTCAAGACCGGCCCGCGAACCTTCGACGCCAGGGGTGCGGTGGTCCGGCTGTGGGTGGACACGGCTGTGTCGGAGGCGGTCCTGGCGGACGTGGTGCCCGGCGAGTGTGCGATACTCCGCTTGGTCGTTCGGCACACCACACCGGCCGTACGCCCCGACGACGTTCTGACCGCGCTGCGCGTAGT
>CAZNLX010000276.1:0-2519 GCA_964573925.1 uncultured Intrasporangiaceae bacterium | reverse complement strand
TAGTAGTTGTAGGGCCGGCGCAGGATCTTCATCGCCGGACTGGTCACCGCGGCGTGCCGGATGTGGGCGAAGTCCGGGATGACCGGCAGCCCGTTGACCTTCGCCTCGAGGTCGGGGACATCCGTCTCCTTGGCTCCGGTGAGTGGGGCACCACTGGTCATCCGCCGGCCGATGACCTGCTCCTTGGCCTGCGGGTCCAGCAGGTCCCAGGTGTCCAGGTCCATCTGGATCCGGCGCAGCACGAGCGACGAGCCGCCGCGCAGCCAGTCCGGGCCCTCGGCCCCGATCCACACCGCCTGATCCAGTTCGGCGTCGGTCGGCTGCGCCGTGCCGTCAACCTGGCCCATGAGGTTGCGCATCGTGCTCGTCGAGGTCACCGGGCGGCGGAAGCCCCGCTGCATCCAGTGCAGCACGGCGATCCCGGTGGCCGACACCATGAGTGCCCGCACCGCGTGCGCGAGGACGATCGGGTCGTCGGAACAGACCTGGGCCAACACGTCCCCGTCGTTCCATCTGGCCTGCAGCTTGTCGACCGAGAAGGTCGGTAGGGGTGCCAGCCAGGCCGGTGCCCGGTCCAGCAGCTTCGCCTCGGCCAGCGCTCCGCGGCCGAGGCCGACGGTGACGGTCAGCCGGGATGCCGGCGAGGCCAGGTCTGGTTGGGGGTCCCCGAGCACCGGTATGCCGCTCTGCAGCCTGGCCGCGTCGCTCGTCCACTGCCGCATGAGCCGGCGTAGTCCGTCGACCCCCGTGCCGGGGACGAGGTTGAGCCCGACGAAGACGGCATGCGCCTGGGGCGGTGTGACGATCCCGGCCTGGTGCACGCCGATGAAGGGAACCGTGGCGGCGGCCCACTCGGGCAGTTGCCCGCCGGAGGCGGCGTCGGTCGCGCCGGCGGCCGAGCGGATGGCGGGAGCCGCCGACCCGGACCCCGCCGCCGATCTTGAGGTGCCCAGGCCGTAGCCGACCAGGCCCACACCGGCACCGCCGATCACCGCGGCCCCTCCGCCGAGGAAGGACCGCCGGGACGGTGCGGCCGAGACCTCGGCCGCACCGCCCGGCTGCTGGTTCTCAGCCATGGGATCCCGTCATCGTCATCCCCGATCCGGACATGCTCGGCATCGGGTTGCTCCCGGTCGTCGCCCCGGGGACGTAGGTCTCCTTGGCGCCGGTGAAGGTGCGCACGTCTGCGGTGACCGGCAAGGACGACCCGTCCTCGAACATCAGGGTGAGGACCACGGTGGTCCCCGACTTGACCGGCTCCTTGACCCCCATGAGCATCACGTGGTCGCTGCCCGGCTTGAAGACGTGGGTCTCCCCGGCGGCAAGCGTAAAGCCGCCCTTCTTCTCCTGCATCTGCATGGCACCGGAACTGCTCATCACGGTCTCGTGCAGCTCCATCATCGGCGCGATCGAGCTCTTGGCTCCGATGAGGTGCACGGAGGCCGTTCCGGTGTTCTTGAGACTGAAGAAGGCGCCGGTCATCCCGGTGTCGACGGCTTTGACCCACGGGTCGGTGACCGACACTGACACCGCCTGGCCGGTGGCCTTGGCTGCCGATGCGGTCCCGGCCGAGGTGGTCGAGGACGTCGAGGGGGTCGAGCCGCCGCACGCCGTGAGCACGGTGCCGAGGGCGAGGGCGGCCAGGGCAGTCACTGCCCGAGTGATCCGAGAGGTGGTCATGGTGAATCCTGTCTGTCGTCGTGGTCTGCGATCCTGCGTGCCGAACGGGCGGCAGCCGCACGCGATCAGCAGGCCCACTCACGACGAGCGAACCCGGGCTGAGGCGTGCCGCTGCCCGAGACCGGCGGACCGCGAGGCTCGGCGCATCGCCCGGTGACCGACGTCGGCACCCAGGCGGTCGTCGGGACGGGCACCCACGAGGCCACCGGGACCAGCGGCACCGGTCGGGGCAACCCCACCGGGCGCAATGACTCCCAGAGGATCCACAGCACCCGCTCGCCGTGGCTGAGGGCCAACGCCGTGACGACCGTTGCCAGGGCGTGCGCCGCGATCATCGCCGGGCTCGAGTGCCCGGCGACGGCTGGGGAGCCAGCCAGCAGGTCGCCCGCCGGGAGCCCGGAGGGCGGCATACCGACGACCCCTGCGCCGTGCCCGTGTGCCGGGACGACAGAGGCCACGGACCCGCCGGGGGCGGCCGCCGAGAACAGCAGATGTAGGCCGAGCTCGGCCGGTGCCAGCCAGGCGAGCACGGCGAGGGGACCGAGGCGCAGCCGGGTGAGCAGCGAGGAACCGAGCGACAGGGGCAGCAACACACCGGCGAGGAAGCCGGGGGACGGCAGTTCCCCGCCACCCAGCACGTGAGCCGCCGCGGCCAGGGCGAGGGTCACCACGGCCAGGGTCGTCGCGCGCACCACTCGCACGACCCCTCCCGAGGGGCTCGCCGTCATAGCAGCCAGGGTAGGGGCCTAGGGTGACGGGTATGGACCTGGCCCCCGGTGAGCCCCGACACGACCCGGCCGACGCTCCCGACGAGCCGGTGTCGAGGCGGCTCGTCTGGC
>CAZNLX010000275.1:0-2525 GCA_964573925.1 uncultured Intrasporangiaceae bacterium | reverse complement strand
GCGGGCAAGGCGCGCGCCGAGGCCGCCCTGGCTGCCCTGCGCTCGGATGCCGCTGCCGGGGTCAGCCTCGTCGAGGCCTCCCTGGAGTGCGCCCGCGCCAAGATCACCACGGGCGAGTGGGCGCAGGCCCTTCGTGACCAGTTCGGCGAGTACCGCGGCCCGACCGGGGTCGGTGCCTCGCTCGGTGTCGGCGGCCCGGCCGCGCAGGACCTGCTCGTCGTGCGCGGCGAAGTGGCTCGCACCGGTGAGGAACTGGGCGAGAAGTTGCGCGTCCTCGTCGGCAAGCCGGGCCTGGACGGGCACTCCAACGGTGCCGAGCAGATCGCCGTTCGGGCGCGCGACGCGGGCTTCGAGGTGATCTACCAGGGCATCCGGCTCACCCCGGAGCAGATCGTCGCCGCGGCCATCGCCGAGGACGTGCACCTGGTCGGGCTGTCGATCCTCTCGGGCTCGCATCTGGAGTTGGTCCCCGAAGTGCTGCGCGGGCTACGCGAGGGCGGTGCCGGTGACGTGCCGGTCGTCGTCGGCGGGATCATCCCCGAGGGCGACGGCAAGGTGCTCCTCGAGCAGGGAGTCGCGGCGGTCTTCACGCCGAAGGACTTCGGGCTCAACGACATCATGGGCCGGTTCGTCGACATCATTCGTCTGTCGCGGGGCCTGTCGGCTCTTGAGCCGGCCGCCGTCTGACCGCTCGCGCCTGCCGGACCCCTCTCGAGCATTCACCGGGGGTTCCCGAAAGGTTGGGCCGTTGGGCTCCTGCCCCGGGAACCTCGGAGTCATACTCATCGGGTATGAGCGACCTGCAGTGTCCGGCCCGGGTCTACCTGGCCCGCGACGACCTGCCCGCGACGCGGGTCCAGGCTGCCGTCGCGGACGAGCACCTCGCCGGCAGGTATGCCGTCGCGCCCGGCGACTCGGTCGGCGCGGACTGGCTGGACGATCTCGTCGACCGCCATCGCGGCGAAGCGCTGCTCGTCGTGGCGCCCGTGGAGGTGCTCGTCGGCTGGCTCGCGGAGGCTGGGCGGCGGGTGGCCCCGGTGGACGTGCTCGCCTTCGACATCGACTCCGACGGCTGGCGGGCCCGGGCCGTCACCGGCCCCATCCCGATCCAGCGCCCGGCCGGCCGAGACTGACGGGCGGGCTCGGGTCAGAAGAGCCGGGACTCGCTGTCGTCGATGCCGCGCAGGGCGTCGTAGTCGAGGACCACGCAGCGGATCCCTCGGTCCTCGGCGAGGGTCCGTGCCTGTGGCTTGATCTCCTGGGCGGCGAACACCCCTGACACCGGGGCGAGCATCGGGTCGCGGTTGAGCAGGTCGAGGTAGCGGGTGAGTTGTTCGACCCCGTCGATCTCACCGCGACGCTTGATCTCGACGGCCACGTGCCGACGCAAGGCATCCCGGGCAAGGATGTCCACCGGCCCGATGGCGGTCATGTGTTCACGCCGCACCAGGGTCCAGCCGTGGCCCAAGGTGTGGATGTGCTCGGCGAGCAGGGCTTGCAGGTGGGACTCCACGCCCTCCTTGACCAGTCCCGGGTCCGTCCCGAGATCGTGTGCGCTGTCATGGTGGATCTCATGGATCCGGACGAACAGGATGTCACCTGACTTGGTATGCCGCACGGTCCAGACCGCGCTGACCCCACCCGCGGCATCGTCCGGATCGGGGTCCGACTCGGTCATCACGCAGGGTGGTGCCATCCAGTTGAGCGGTTTGTAGGACCCACCGTCGCTGTGGACGAGGACTGAACCGTCCGCCTTGACCACGAGCAGTCGGGTGGCCAACGGGAGGTGGGCCTGCAGCCTGCCTTCGTAGTCGACGCTGCACCGAGCGATGACGAGACGCACAGCCGCTGAGCCTACCCGGAGGTCCGTCGGTCCGATCAGTTCACCAGATCGCAACGCGGCCGTGACCAACGTCCTGTGTCGGGCGGCGTGAGATAGCGGCATACTTGGCGCGGTTCTTGAACGGCGAGTGAACAGATCGCAAAGGAGCGAATCACATGGTGGCGACCGAATGAACACAGTCCTCGTCTTGGCCACCATCGCGGTCGTCCTCGTCGTCATCTTCGACTACACGAACGGCTTCCACGACGCGTCGAACATCATCGCCACGACGATCGCCTCACGGGCGATGACGCCGATCCAGGCGGTCATCATCGTGGCGACCTTCGAGTTCCTCGGCCCGATCCTCGGTGGCACCGCGGTGGCGAACACCATCGGCAAGTTCATCGACGTGAGCACCCTCCCGCAGCAGACGGCGATGATCATCGTCCTCTGCGGGATCATCGGAGCCATCACCTGGAACCTCGGCACCTGGTGGTTCGGGATCCCGTCCTCCTCCTCCCACGCCCTCGTCGGTGGCCTGGTCGGCGCGACCCTGCTCGCGGCCGGCTCTGGCGCCGTCAAGTGGGGCTTCGTCGAGTTGGCCCACGGCAAGGTCGACGGCGTCGCGAAGATCCTCATCGGTCTAGTTGTTCCGCCCAGGGAGGTTGGTGACACTGGGCGTGGCGTGTAGGTGAGGGAGGGT
>CAZNLX010000274.1:0-2544 GCA_964573925.1 uncultured Intrasporangiaceae bacterium | reverse complement strand
GCCCGGACCGGGAAGTTGATGGTCCGCCAGTTCGAGGAGACCCAGCGGGCCCACCACCTGCTCGTGCTCTCCCAGCGCATGGACGACTACGCCGGTGACGAGGAGTTCGAGACTGCGGTGTCGGTGGTCGCATCGCTGGCCACCCACGCCCTGCGCGAAGAGCGGCGGGTGTCCGTGTTCACCCACGAGGGCGAACTGCTCTTCCCCAGCCCGCAGGGCCTGCTGGACCGACTCTGCCGGGTCGAGCTACTCATCGGTGCCGACTCGATCGCCGAACTGGTCACCCGAGCTGTCGCAGCCGTCCCCAACGCCTCGGTCGCCACCATCGTCGCCGGGTCCACGCCCGGACCGATCGACCTGCGCGCCGGGCACCTGCGGATCCCGCTGGACGTCCGCTCCTTCGCCGTCCGGTGCAGCGACGCGCCAAGCCCCGTGCGTCGCCAGGTGGGCTCTCTCGTCGTCCTGGAGCTCGGCGTCGTCGACGACCTCCCCCGAGCGATTCGGACGATCCGATGAGCACCGAACAACTCGTGGCCCCGCCGCGCACCGCGAGCGGCCGGCCGTCCGGCGCCTCTGGCACCGGTCGGCTGTCCAGCCGCTCGCTCAGCGACCTGCTCGTCCTGACCGTCCTGCTGGCGGTTGGCGTCGTCGCCTTCGGTCCCGTGTTCTCCGGGCGTCCCGGGTGGCAGGCCGCCGGCGGTGGCGTCATCGTCGGCCTGCTCGTGGCCACCGCATCGGCCTGGCGCCGTTGGGGCCCGTCGGCGACCGTGGCCGCGGGGATCGCGGCATACCTCGTCTTCGGGGGCGCCCTCGCGCTGCCCAGGACCACCATCGCCGGCGTCGTCCCCACCCTCGAGACAGTCAAGCGCCTCTTGCTCCTCGCGGTGACCTCTTGGCGCGATCTGCTGACCGTCGCGGTCCCGGCCGACTCGTTCACCGGGCCCGCGGTCGTCCCCTATCTGTCCGCCCTGGTCTGTGCGCTGGTCGGCGGTGTCATCGTCCTGCGGACCCGTCGCCCCGGGTGGGCCGTCCTGCCCACCCTCGTCCTGCTCGTGGTGGGCATTCTCTGGGGGACTCGGCAGGCTCCTCTGGCGCTGGCCGAGGGCCTGGTCCTCGCGGTGGTCAGCCTCGGCTGGCTGTCGGCCATCGCACACCGGGAGCGCTTCGCGGAGGCGGCGGACATCCTCGGCCGTGAGGGCTCGCTCACGGCGACCCGGCGCGGTTCAGTGGCGGCCGGCGCCGCGGTCCTGGCCGTGGTCGCCCTCGGCGCCGTCCTGCTCACCAGCCTCCTCGGGTCCGGGTCCCGCTTCGTCCTGCGGGACGTCGTGGAGCCGCCCTTGGACCTGCGGCAATTCGCCAGTCCGCTGACGCTCTTCCGGCTCTACGAACGTGACCTGCGTGACGAGACCCTCTTCACCGTCTCCGGTATGCCGCGCGACACCCGACTGCGCTTGGCCGTCCTGGACGCCTACGACGGGATCGTCTACAACGTCGACTCGGCGTCCTCGACCTTCCAGCGGGTGGGCCCGACAATCGCGCTGCCCGACGAGCGGGCCGGCGAGCGGGCCGGCGAGCGGGCCGGTGACCAGACGCCCCAGGCCACACAGACCCTGGGGCTGTCTGTGGCGGCATACGAGGGAATCTGGGTTCCCGGCGGTGGCGACGTGCGGGGGGTCCGGTTCACCGGTCCCACCGCTGCGGGCCAAGGCGACTCGCTGTACTACAACCGGGCCAGCGGCCAGTTGGTCACCACGGCGGGCGTGGCGAAGGGAAGTCGCTACGACGTCGACCTCGTCGTCCCGGCACCCGTGGATCCGACCTACCTCGCCGGACGAGGCGTCTCCGCCATGGCGATGCCCGCGGTGTCCCGGGTGCCGGACTCCGTCGCGACCGCCGCGGCCGAGTTCGTCGGCACGGCGACCACTCCGCTGGAGCAGGCCCGCGCTCTCGCGGCGAAGTTGCGCGAGTATGGCTTCTACTCCGACGGTGCCGACGGCCGGTCTCGGTCGGGACACACGACGGAGCGGATCAACACCCTGCTCACCGCCGACCAGATGATCGGCGATGACGAGCAGTATGCCGTCGCCATGGCGCTCATGGCCCGTCAGCTCGGTATGCCAGCCCGGGTCGTCATGGGCTTCTATCCGGACAAGGGTGCCGAAACCGGGTCCTCGTGGGAGGTCAAGGGACAGCACGCCCACGTCTGGGTGGAGATCGCGTTCGACGGGGTGGGCTGGGTGCCCTTCGACCCCACTCCGGACCGGAACAAGACCCCACAGACCGACGTGCCCAAGCCACGCCGCGAGCCGCGGCCCCAGGTCCTGCCGCCGCCGGACCCGCCGAGCGAGAAGGTCGACGCGAGCAAGGACATCATCGACGACCAGCGCAAGCCGCCGCAGTCGCCGACCTTCGACTGGTGGCGCGTCATCGTCATCGCGCTCGTGGTGGCCGGCTCGCTGGCCGTGATCCTGGCGCCCTTCCTGGTCATTCTCTGGCTCAAACGGCGGCGGCGGCGGCAGCGCGAGGCACGTCCGCTGGCCAGCG
>CAZNLX010000273.1:0-2544 GCA_964573925.1 uncultured Intrasporangiaceae bacterium | reverse complement strand
TCGCCGACGGCTGCAGGGGGAGTGGGGCTACTCCGACCTGGAGATGCGCGACGTCGTCAACGCCGGGGCCGTCGAGATCATCGAGGCGACCGTCGCCGCCGGGGCCACCCCGGCCGGGGCCCGCAAGTGGTGGTCGGGCGAGATCGCCCGTCGGGCCAACGCCGAGGGTCGCGAGCTGACCGATATGGGGATCACGCCACGGGCCGTGGCCGAGCTCGATGCGCTCGTCCAGGGCGGGCGGCTCAACGACTCGATGGCCCGCCAGGTCCTCGACGGGGTGCTCGCCGGGGAAGGCAACCCAGGGGCCGTGGCCGATGCCCGAGGTCTGGCGCTGGTGTCCGACGACGGGGCGCTCGGTGCGGCCGTCGATGCGGTGCTCGCCGCCAACCCGGACCTCGTCGAGAAGATCCGCGGCGGCAAGGTCCAGGCGGCCGGTGCACTCATCGGCCAGGTCATGAAGGCGATGGCCGGCCAGGCCGATGCCGCCCGGGTTCGCGAGCTCATCCTCGAGCGCGTCGGTTCCTGACCGGGCGCACTCGACGCCCGGGCGACTCAGCCCGGGCGACTCAGCCCGAGCGACTCAGGGGGCTACCGGACGGCAGCCCCCTGAGTCGTCTCATCCGGTGCCGTTGCGCGGCATACCGGGTGTGGGAGTCGGGTCAGCGCTTGCCGCCGCCGAGCAGCCCGCCGAGGATGTCGGTGATGCTCGGGCCGGACTGGGCCGAGCCGCGTGAGCCACCCGACCCGCCGGAGGCCGCGCCGCCGCCGAGAACCTGGCCGAGGATGTCGCCGAGGACGCCCCCCATCGGGTTGTCCTGGGCGCCCGAGCGGCCCCGCGATCCGGAGGTCACGTCGGTCATCTCGCCGCCGTCGGCCGGGATGAGCGGTCCGGTCGGCCGCTCCGGCAGCTCCGCGTCCGCGCCGGACCCACCGGAGGTGCCACCGCCGAGGACCTGGCCGAGAATGTCGCCCATCCCGCCCTGGCCCTGCATCTTCTTGGCCAGCCAGGCCAGGACGATCGGCGCGAGGATCGGCATAAGTTTGGAGATGAGGCTGGAGCCACCGGACCCGCGAACCCCACCGAGCTGGGCGATGACGTCCTCGGTGTTGTTGCCGAAGATGTTGTGGACGATGGCAGCGCCGTCCTCCTGGTCGATGTCGCCCAGGTCAGCGCCGAGCAGGCTCCCGTCGTGCTGGCCGAGCGCCTGGCCGAGGGACAGCGCTCCCGCCGGGTCGGAGGCATTGGCCTGCAGGCCGCCGAGTAGCGCCTCCAAGGCGGTCCGCGAGGACTGCTCGGCCTGAGCCTCGTCGACGCCCAACTCGTCGGCGATCTGGGCGAGCGGCACCTGCGCGAGCAGCTGGTCGATCTCTGACATGTGACTGGGTTCCCTCCCCTTTGCGGCAGCCCCTTCGGCTGCCTGCGCACACCCTAACGATCGGCACGGCCCGGTCATGCCCTCGTCGCGGGCGCGATTCGGAAGCGGTTGCGGTGGAGCCGTCCATCGCGCCGCGCTCAGGTAGCGTCGACCCATGTCCGTGGTCACCCTGCCCGACGAATCCTGGGTCCGCGACGTGGGCCCGGTCGAGGGACTCGAACTGCGTCCGTGGGATCTGGCCGCGGATCTCGACGGTCCCGACGCGGCCGAGGTGGAGTTCGTCGTCACCCCGATTGCCGGGACCCGGCGCATGGCGCGGGTGCGTCCGCTGCCGCAGTTGCGGGTGGTCCAGGTCGTCACAGCCGGCTACGACCATGCCCTGGCGCATCTGCCACCCGGTGTCACTCTGTGCAATGCGGCCGGGGTGCACGACACCTCGACCGCCGAGTTCGCCGTCGCGCTCGTGCTCGCCGCGCAACGCGGCATACCGGAGTTCGTCCGCCTCCAGGACCGCGGTGACTGGCTCGCGCATCGGGCCTGGCCGGCGCTGGGAGACCGGCGCGTCCTCATCGTCGGTTACGGGCGGATCGGGCGGGCGCTGGCGGCCCGGCTGGCCCCCTTCGAGGTGCGGCTCACCGCCGTGGCCGCACGGCCCCGGTCCGGGGATGGCCTCGTGGAGCGGGTGCACGGGATCGAGGACCTGCCGTCGTTGCTCCCGCAGCAGGACATCGTCGTGCTGCTCACCCCGCTGACCGAGGCGACCCGGGGTCTTGCCGACGCCGCCTTCCTCGCGGCCATGCCGGACGGTGCGCTGCTGGTCAACGTGGCCCGCGGACCGGTCGTCGACACCGACGCCCTGCTCGCCGAGGTCGCCACGGGTCGGCTCCGGGCTGCCCTGGACGTTACCGACCCGGAACCGCTCCCGGCCGATCATCCGCTGTGGCGCACCTCGGGGGTCCTCATCGCCCCCCACGTGGGCGGCGCGGGCGACACCTTCCGGCCCCGCATGGTCCGCCTGCTGCGCGACCAACTCAACCGGTATGCCGCCGGCGAACCGTTGCTTCACGTCGTCGCCGGACCGGGCATGCTGGGGGAATGACGCCCACCGACACACCCTCCTCGGCCAAGCGGTTGGTGCTGATCCGGCACGCCACGGCCGAGTCCGGCG
>CAZNLX010000272.1:0-2544 GCA_964573925.1 uncultured Intrasporangiaceae bacterium | reverse complement strand
ATGCCGGGTCACGGGTCGAGATCGTGGTCTCGGACGACGGACACGGCATACCGGAGTCAGATCGCGAGCGCGTCTTCGACCGCTTTGCGCGCCTCGACGAAGCTCGTGCGCGCGATGCGGGAGGCTCGGGGCTCGGCCTGGCGATCGCCCGCGAACTCGTCCGGCGCGCTGGGGGCGACATCCGGTTGGAAGACGCTGCCTCAGGCTTGCGGGCCGTGGTGTCCTTGCCTACGAAGCCAGTAGCCCGCTAACCCTGCCTGCACCCATCGGTCATCCCCCTATCCCGGGTGATCACCTATGGCATCCCGACCTCCGGCCCATACCTTCAGGTCGACGTCGAACGGCTCACGATCTGCATTGCCGTCATTCATACCCACGGGCGTCCCCATCACCCAGATCGCAGACGCTGTGTGCGGATCGAATGTGAGTCGACCGCGAGCTAGTTTGAGCGTCCGCTGGGCTCGCTCAAGCACTGCCACGTCAGCGCGTGCCGGAAAGTCATCTCCGATGCGTTCCCACACTGCTTGGTCTCGAGATGCCTCTAGGTATGCTCGCGCGATTCCGGCCAGGTCCACCTCGGCGGATAGGCGAACCCACACGCGAGAACCTCTGTCCTGCTGCTCAACTGAATGCCAAACCACTCGTCCATATGACGCATTTAGCCGATCGTTCAGGTCTTCGAGGAGCGTGTCATCTCGAAACCCAAGGACCGTCTCGGCGAGATGCATCCAGGAGGCGATGATCGACTCCTGACGTCCCTTATCGTCGAGATCACCCCACTCGTCGAATACGAGGAATCCGATAGTTCCGTCGACATCTCGCGAGTCGGCTGCCTCAACGCACGAGGGGAGGCGACCCGGAGACTTCGGAAAGATCACTCTCCGACGGTGGTCAGGTGGGTGATGTCGACGGCTTCCACGTGCATGAGCGACCATGAACACGACGTGGGCACGACGTGCGTCAACGGCATGATCGCGCGCCCACGTTGTTGCCGTGAACGAAAGATGTCGGGCTTGCCGCGAAAAGGCCGCCTCGATGGGGTGATCATCCGGCAGCCACTCCTCGTGGAGGGACATCGGCACGGGTGTTGGGACTACTGAGATCCATCGAATCTGGGGCATCTACCTTCACCTCGCAACCTGCCCGCAGGGCCCGCCAAAGGAGACCGCCGTCGGGGTGATGGTGATGCCCGTCCTCACCCGGTTGCGACCGGGAGGGAAGGGGGCGCGGACGGGAGCCTCAGCGATCGTCGCGCATCGGCGCGTGGCCCTTGTATGCCAACCGGGGCCGATCATTGAGAAGTTGTCGAACGTGTCATGATCGGACTACTGCACCAGATCGCTGATCGCATGAACTCGTCTTCAGTCATGCGACCTGCATCCGTGATTACACTCCCTGCCTCCGCCTGATCGAACGGAATAGCGGATGGAATGGAACTGCCGTTTGAGAAAGCAACTCCAACCGAATACCTCTCTTGAGCATCATATTTGGGGCCTAGAGTCAGGTCTTGAGTCCACCCCGAGGTTGTTTCACCCACGTGGTGGCGGATGACAGGAGACGCGTCGCCTGTGGTGGAGATCCGCCAGACAAAGGCGCCGTGACTGCTGAGTTCGAACCTGGTAGCCGCGATGCCGTTGCAGGTCCGCACCAGGACGACGACGTCGCCGGAAGCGCTTCGCGTCGCGCCCAACCCTGTATGGGGCTTGGACGATGGAAAAACAGTCTGACACCCTGCAATGCCAAAGCTGATCACCAGAGCGCATACGGTCGAGAACGCCCGTGCGAGTGACTTGCCTGCCATCGTGGGCTCCCCTGGGCCGACCTCGATCTCAAGAGAAGGGTATGAGACCATTCGAGTCTCGGACGTCCACAGCCCGCGGTCTTTTGGCACGATTGTGTCCTTGCCCGCGAGCCTCCCCCGAGGATGACTCGCGCACAGACTTAGCCGAGCCCGAAGGCCGTGAGCTCCGCGTCGGTCAACAGCCGCGACCGGATCATGAACCGCACCCCCTCCGGCGCCTCCACCGAAAGCCCCGACCCACGTCCGGGCACGACGTCGACGGTGAGGTGGGTGTGCTTCCAGTACTCGTACTGCGGCACCGACATCCAGACCGGCACCGCCCGCGCCAGTCCGACGTCGAGGTCGCCGAGGTGGACGTCGGCATCCCCGACGAGCAGGTCGCCATCGGGATAACACATCGGCGACGAGCCGTCGCAGCAGCCACCGGACTGGTGGAACATCAGCGGCCCATGCCTGTCGGTGAGCTTGCGGACCAAGGCCGCGGCTTCCGGGGTGATGTCGACGCGGCGGTGTGCCGCCCGCTCACCGTGAGCGGGCGGCATACCGGAGTGTTGTGTCATCGGTTTAGAAGAAGCCGAGGGCGTCGGGGCTGTAGGACACGAGGAGGTTCTTCGTGTTCTGGTAGTGCGCGAGCATCATTTTGTGGTTCTCGCGGCCGATGCCCGAGCTCTTGTAACCACCGAAGGCGGCGTGCGCGGGGTAGGCGTGGTAGCAGTTGGTCCACACGCGGCCGGCCTGGATGG
>CAZNLX010000271.1:0-2567 GCA_964573925.1 uncultured Intrasporangiaceae bacterium | reverse complement strand
GGTGAACTTCGCGGCCTCCTCGACCAGGCGGGCGGCATACGCCTCGCGGCCGACCTTGGTGGCGCGGTAGGCGCCGGACCCCGCGACGACGAAGCTGCCGGACAGGGCCTGGTCGCCGGGCTCCTTGACGACCGGGTCGGCCTCGCCGGTGAGCAGCGACTCGTCGACCTCGAGACTGGCCGCCTCGACCACCTCGCCGTCGACGATGAGCTGATCCCCGGGGCCCAGGACGATGATGTCGTCGGCGACGATCTCGGTCCGGGTCACCTGACGGCTCACCCCGTCGCGGCGGACCGTCGGGCGGGCCTCGCCGATGACCGCGAGGTTGTCCAGGGTCCGCTTGGCGCGCAACTCCTGGATGATGCCGATGGCGCTGTTGGCGATGATGAGCAGGCCGAAGGCCGCATTGATGAGTTTGCCCGTGGTCAGCACGATGGCCAGCAGGATGCCGAGGATCGCGTTGATCCGCGTGAAGACGTTGGCCCGGACGATCTCGCCGGTCGTCCGGCCGCTGCGGGCCGGGAGGTCGTTGGTGCGGCCGTCGCGGACCCGGTCGGCGACCTCCGCGCTGGTCAGGCCGGGGGTGCGAGTGGGTGGCGCCGAGACCTGGTCCATGGTCGTGATCCTATGTCGGGGTCGGTCTCCGGGCCGGTTGCCGTTCGGAGGCATAGATCTGGGCAGCGGGAGCGTCATCCTGGGTAGGCGGACCGTGACCGAGGATTTATCGGAGCGGCGGGGTGATCTATCCGGGCAGCGGGGTGCCGATGGGCCACTCCACCAGGGTGTCGCCCTCGGCCCGCCGCCACACGGCGGTCGTCAACCCCGAGTTGGCCAGCAGTTTCTGGCAACCCGGGCACGGGGGATGGGTGATCGCGATCCAGCCGCCGCGCCGGCGCACCGGGTCGGCGAACAACAACGCATTGGACTCGGCATGGATCGAGATGCAGAAGCCCGGCGACGAGGGGTCCTCGTAGGGCGCGTCGGGCGGCAACTCGTCATGGCCCAATGCACCTCGGGGACAGCCGCCTTCCAGACAGCCCCGCCGACCGGCCGGTGCTCCGTTGTAGCCGGTCGACAGGATCCGGTTGGCCTCGTCGAAGACCACGGCCCCGACCCGGCGCCGGGTGCAGTCGGCGCGCTGCGCGACGGCATACGCGATGCCGACGCCCCAGTCGTGCCACCCGGGCCGGGCCGTGAAGGTCATGGCGATGCGCCCCCGGACCGGATCAGGACCCGAGCGCCGCGCTGACGACCTCGCGCGCCTGCGCCTGCACCTGGGCGAGGTGCTCCGGACCGCGGAAGGACTCGGCGTAGATCTTGTAGACGTCCTCGGTGCCCGACGGGCGCGCCGCGAACCAGGCCGACTCGGTGACCACCTTGAGGCCGCCGATCTTCGCGCCGTTGCCGGGCGCCTCGGTCAGCTTCGCCGTGATCGGCTCTCCGGCAAGGGAGTCCGCGGACACATCCGCGGGGGAGAGGGCTCCCAGCTTCGCCTTCTGCTCGCGGTTGGCCGGGGCGTCGATCCGCGCGTATGCCGGTGCGCCGTGTTTCGCGGTCAGCTCTGCGTAGTGCTCGCTCGGGCTACGGCCGGTCCGGGCGAGGATCTCCGAGGCGAGCAGGGCCAGCAGGATGCCGTCCTTGTCGGTGGTCCACACCGAGCCGTCGGTCCGGGCGAAGGACGCACCGGCGGACTCCTCGCCACCGAACGGCCCCGACCCGTCGAGCAGCCCTGGCACGAACCACTTGAAGCCCACCGGGACCTCGAAGAGGCGGCGCCCCAGGTCGGTGGACACCCGGTCGATCATCGACGACGAGACGAGCGTCTTGCCGATGAAGCCGTCGGCCCGCCACCCCGGCCGTGCCCCGCCGTAGAGGTATTGGATCGCTACGGCCAGATAGTGGTTGGGGTTCATCAATCCGCCGTCCGGGGTGACGATGCCGTGCCGGTCGGCGTCGGCGTCGTTGCCGGTGGAGATCTGGAAGGCGTCCTTGTTGGCGATGAGCGAGGCCATCGCCGACGGCGACGAGCAGTCCATCCGGATCTTGCCGTCCCAGTCCAGGGTCATGAACCGCCAGGTCGGGTCGACGAGCGGGTTGATGACGGTGAGGTCGATGCCCAACCGTTCGGCCATCGCGCCCCAGAACTCGACCGATGCGCCGCCCAGCGGGTCGGCACCGATCCGCACCCCGGCCGCCCGGATCGCGTCGACGTCGACGACGTGCGGCAGGTCCTCGACATAGCTCCCGACGAAGTCGTATGCCGTCGCGCCGGCTCGCGCCCGCGCGAACGGGACCCGCTTCACCCCGGCAAGCCCGGCCCGGATGTAGTCGTTCGCGGCCGCGGCGATGACCTTGGTCGCGTCGGTGTCGGCGGGGCCACCGTGCGGCGGGTTGTACTTGAAGCCGCCGTCGCTGGGCGGGTTGTGCGAAGGCGTGACGACGATGCCGTCGGCCAGCCCGATCCCGGCGGGCAGGTCGTCGACCCCGCCGATCTTGCCGCGGTTGGCGCGCAGGATCGCGTGCGAGACCGCCGGCGTGGGGGTGTAGCCGTCGTGGTCGTCGACGAG
>CAZNLX010000270.1:0-2572 GCA_964573925.1 uncultured Intrasporangiaceae bacterium | reverse complement strand
GGTGACGGTGGAGATCCCTCGGGACGGCTTCACCGAGGCTCTGGACCGAGTCGCCGCGGTCGCCGCGGACGCCGGTGGACACCCCTTGGTCCAGGCCAAGTTCCGCACCGGAGCCACCGACGTCTGGGCCTGGCCCGACGAAGCGGAGCTGGCGCGGTTCATCGTCGCCGCCACCGCTCGAGGTCTGGCCTTCAAACTCACCGGCGGGCTGCACCACATCCTGCGGGCAGATCATCCCGGCCCGTCCGGGGGCCCACAGCACGGCCTGCTCAACGTCCTGGCCGCCGTGCATGCGGCCGCCACCTACGCCGCTGCCGAGCGCACCGTCGCCAGCACCCTGGCCGCTCGGGACGCCGGACCGCTGGCGGCCGTGCTGGACGCCCTCACCGACGACGACGTGGCCGCCGTGCGGGCGGCGTTCACGGCATACGGATGTTGCGACGTCCTGGACCCGCTCGGCGAGCTCGCCGGCCTCGGCCTCATCGACAAGGAGCACTGATGACCTGGCTCGACCTTCCCGCCGACCACCCCTACGGCATCCACCACCTGCCCTACGGGGTCTTCACCACGGCCGCCGACCCGCGCCCGCGGGTCGGGGTGCGGATCGGGGACCTCGTCCTCGACGCCGGTGCCGCAGCGGCCTCCGCAGGGTATGCCGCCGGCACCGTCTGGTCCGCGCCCACCCTCAACGCCTTCCTCGCCGAAGACGCGGCGGCCTGGGCCGACGGCCGGGCCTGGCTGACGACGGTGCTGTCCGACGCGGCATACCGGTCGGTCATCGAGCCACACCTCGTGCCGCTGTCGGAGGTGACCCTGCACCTGCCCATCGAGGTGGGCGACTATGTCGACTATTACGCCAGCGCCCACCACGCGAGCAACGTCGGCAAGATCTTCCGGCCGGACTCCCCCGCCCTGCCGGTCAACTGGAAGCACCTGCCGATCGGCTACCACGGCCGATCCGGAACGGTCGTCGTCTCCGGCACCGCCTTCCACCGCCCGAGCGGGCAGCGCAAGGCTCCCACCGATCCGGCTCCGGTCTACGGACCGAGCGTCCGGCTGGACATCGAGGCCGAACTGGGCTTCGTCGTCGGTGGGGCCACCCGGATGGGCGAGCGGGTGAGCGTCGACGACGCGGTCGACCACCTCTTCGGGGTCGTCGTCCTCAACGACTGGTCGGCCCGCGACATCCAGGCCTGGGAGTACGTCCCGCTGGGCCCCTACCTGGGCAAGAGTTTCTGCACGTCGATCTCCGCGTGGGTCACCCCCATGGTCGCCCTCGACGCGGCCCGGATCGACCTGCCGCGGGCCGAGGGTGACCCCGAGGTGTTGCCCTACCTGCGCGGCCGCGGCACCGGCCCGACCGGCTCGGGCGGCGCAGCCTTCGGCCTGGACGTCCACCTCGAGGTGAGCGTCAACGGGACCGTCGTCACCCGGCCGGAGTTCCGCGACATGTACTGGTCACCGACGCAGATGCTCGCCCACATGACGGTCAACGGGGCGAGCCTGCGCAACGGCGACCTCTTCGGCTCCGGGACGATCAGCGGCCCGGAGCAGGGCGAGCGCGGCTCGTTCCTTGAGTTGGCGTGGGGTGGGCAGGAACCGTTCGCCCTCGCCGACGGGTCGACGCGCTCCTATCTGCTCGACGGCGACGAGGTCGTCATGACCGCTTGGGCGGCCGGCCCCGATGGGAGCCGGATCGCCCTCGGTGAGGTCAGCGGCCGGGTGTTGCCGACCCGCTAACGGGCACCGACGAGGTCACCGACGGCGCGACCGCGCGCGACGGCTGCCAACGCCTGGTCGAAGTCGGCGATGACATCGCGGACGTCTTCCAGCCCGACCGAGATCCGCACGACATTGGCGTGCGGCTTGGCCTCCGCGGCCACCGGCCGGTGGGTGAGGCTCGCCGGGTGCTGGATGAGCGAGTCCACCCCGCCCAGGCTCACCGCGTGGGTGACCAAACGGGTGCACTGGACGAGCTCCGCGGCCGCGTCGTAGCCACCCCGCAACGCGACGGCCAGGACGGCGCCCGGGCCGGCCAGCTGCCGGCCGAGCAGCCCGGCAGGGTCGGCACCCGGCATACCGGGGTAGCAGACCTGCTCGATGCCCGGGTGCGTGGCGAACCAGCCCGCCAGCGCCATGGCGTTGTCCTGCTGCGCGCGGACGCGGACCGGGAGGGTCTGCAGCCCACGGTGCAACTCGTAGGCCGCCATGGGATAGAGCAACGCTCCGGTGAGGGCCCGCACCTGACGCAGGCGGATCGCCCACTCCGGCGACGCGGCGACGATCCCGCCGAGCAGGTCGCCGTGGCCACCGATGAACTTCGTCGCCGAGTGCAGCACGAGGGTCGCGCCGTGCCGCCTCGGCTGCTGCAGGATCGGGGTCGCGAAGGTGTTGTCCACCATGACCGGAACACGTCCGGCCTGGGCGACGACGGCCTCGATGTCGACGAGGTCGAGCGTCGGGTTGGCCGGCGTTTCGAGGATGACCAGCCCGGTGCGTTCGGTGATCGCCTCGCCGACGGTGTCGGCCGTGGCCCAGGTGACCTCGGTGCCGAGCAGCCCGGTGGCCAAGA
>CAZNLX010000269.1:0-2576 GCA_964573925.1 uncultured Intrasporangiaceae bacterium | reverse complement strand
CTTAATCGACCAAAATGGAAACGAAAGAGAACTTTATAAAGTAAAAAGCAAAGGAGTTTATATTAGACATAAAAACTTCAAACCCCTTATTGAGTATAAAGAGGAAGATTAAAAAACTACTGCCAACAGCGGTTTTGCGTTATGCGGGCAGTTTGGTTCATTGGCAAATTTGAGTTACTTTTAAATTGTACTAAATATCCAATTTATTCACCCAAATCCCGCACACCGCAATAGCCGCAAAACGTTATGTGTAACCTTATGACGACAGTACTAACATTAAACTGACTGCAGGTGAAACGACACAACATGATTTGGACTAAAGAAATGACTAAGGAAATATGCTCTTGGATACATGATGATAATTCAAGTAGTTTGGGAGCTACGTTAAAGAGGTTTTTAGAAGTTAAAGAATACTTTAAAAGTGGTAACAGGATTATTTATGAAGAGAAAGAAATACAAAATTTTAATCAATTTATAATTTTGATAATAAAAAAGCTTCCTCGTTCTGATTATTTTTTGAAAGAGATAGAAAAGGAATCGTATAAAAATTAACTGTACCCTGCTAACACACAAACAAAATGACAAAAGATACTTAATGACTTTAAGACAGAAACTCATATTGTTCCTAATTTCTTATGACGGTTTTAACGACCAATACCGTCTTGATAAACTTTTAGACCGAGCAGATTTTCCATCCGAACTTGGAAAGAATTTGCCACCTTTATTAATGGAAGAATTAATATGTGTTATAGGATTTGCTAATAACGGAGCACCTTTTAAATATGAATTAACAGAAAAAGGAAAAAAGGTTTTGGCTGAAAATGCTTTTCGGACCGAAGTTCTTAATTACATTAAGACAATGCAAGAGCCTACTTTTCTCTTACAAGTAACTGCAAAATTAATGGACAGAGAAAATGGATAACATTGTAGTTGGCAAACTGAAAATGGATACATCCATTAACAACCTTTGGTGCGAAATTCAAACTGACAAGCTCCGAACGAGCAGCAGGGCTGCGTATAACATAAGAATAAAAGTAATTTTAAAAAAGGGGGTATTGACCGTAATACAAACAGTGGCGTATCTATCAAACAGTTGTTGTTATACAAACAGTGGTGCTTCTAATCCCCCTTTTTTAAATCTTCCTTAATCCCTTCTTCGTTAAGTGTAACCACATCAATAAGCTTAAAAAAATAATCGATAATGAGCGACCATAGTATTTCAATCGTTCCAAGACAATCAAATTATCCAGACAACAAAATCAAAGCAAAAGAAATTTTGCGTTGGTTGATCTCACTAGACATAGTTAAATCGTCAATTTCAGATTGTATTTTAAGTTCGGATAATGGTTATGCAATTTCTGAAGGAGCAAAGGCAGTTACTTTATTTCCAGACGAGTTGCCATTTGACCTTATCACTAATGGACTTACAATTATCACAGAACGAAAAATATTTGACACAGGAGAAAACTTCATTTACGAACTAATTTGTCCAAATTGCAAAGAAAATATTGCTTTTGATGATTGGGACTTAAATCCATGGGGCAATAGCGATAGTGATAATTTTACTTGCTCACATTGTGGAAACGAAACCGAAATACATAATTATAGCTTTGAACCTGATTGGGGCTTTAGCAATCTGGGATTTACCTTTTGGAATTGGCCAGACTTTACAGAAGATTTTATAGCTAAAATTAAGATAAAATTAAACAGTGAAATTTCAATTGTTTATCAACACATTTGACAACAATAAAAGACAAGAGAAAGAAAGGCTACACATAACATCGGCTTGGCAAAATGGCGGACCAAGTGCTTTCTAAAAACAGTTGTGAAAAGTTGAAGAGTTGTGCTTTCTAAGTTGAAAATTGCTAACTTTCCGCCACTTCAAGCCAAGCCGAGAATCGTTATAGCCAATTATTATGAGACACCACATACTGACAATATTGATCCTGTTTTCTAGCAGTTGCTATTCGCAGACACTTGTGTCAAACCGAGACAAAATCGAAACAGCAAAAAAAGAATTGAACACTGCAATGTCGACCTTTAGCAGTTGCATTGTAAATTCCGACTTGGACAACTGTATTGCTACTTTAATAAAAAGTGCCGACAACGAGTACAAAAAATATGTTGTTGGTGGATTGCTTTATGAAATAGATAAGGACAAATCCTTTCAACTTCACAAAGAAGCTTATTTATCAAAACCTGACGAACTTGACTTCAATCTTGAATATGCAATAGAACTTCATAGAAAGGGTGAATTTGAAGAAGCTGCAAAGCTTTATGAAAAATACGGCAAAGAAAAACCAGAGGACTTTAGAGTTAATGTTTGGTTAGCGGACTGCTATATAAATACAGGTAATATAGAGAAATCAATTGCAAATTGGACTAAATCAGATCACGCAAAACATCACACATCAATTGACCAAGCAATAAATACTATATACGGTAATACGAACCAGATAAAAACAAGAAACAATTATCGAAAAGAAATTGAGAAAGGAAATAAGACGCTTTTTTATTCTCTCATTTTCCTAGATATGAATTGGGAATTGGATTGGTGGAACACTAATACGCAAGAG
>CAZNLX010000268.1:0-2578 GCA_964573925.1 uncultured Intrasporangiaceae bacterium | reverse complement strand
AGAGGCACTCGACGAGCGGGTCGGTGAACGTGCCGACGTGGCCGGAGGCGACCCAGACCTGGCGCGGCAGGATGATCGAGGAATCCAGGCCGACGACGTCCTCACGCCCGTGGACCATGGCCTTCCACCACTGCCGCTTGATGTTCTCCTTGAGCTCGACCCCCAACGGACCGTAGTCCCACGCCGAACGTGTCCCGCCGTAGATCTCCCCGCACGGGAAGACGAAGCCACGGCGCTTGCACAGGCTGACGACGGTGTCGACGGTGGAGGTGCTGGAAGCCATGAGGGACAGGTTATCGGCCTGCGCGGCATACCCCGGACTGGCGTGGCGGCTCCGACACGGGCCGACGGACCGCAGGACGGCAGGACGCCAGAACCGCGGGGTCGGCCCTAGCCCGGCGGCTCCCCTAGGCTGATCTCGTGAGTCTCTCGTTCCGGTCCAAGGTGGAGCACGCGTCCGTGCCGTGGGTGACCCGGCTCAACCGTATGCCGCGCTGGGCGGCCTTCCTCGGCGTCCTCGCGCTCATGGTCGCGGGCATCCTCGTGCCGAAGGTCGGCTTCGTCTTCACCCTGCTCATCGGCGTCTTCCTCGGCTGGCTCATCTTCCTCACCTGGCCGCGGCTGGCCGGCCCCGAGAAGCTCATGCGGTTCGCCGTGGTCGGGCTCGTCCTCGCCGTCGCCGTGATGCAGGCCTTCCCCAAGTCCTGACCGTTGCCTCGGCCGGTCACACCAGACCGGCGCTGCGGGCCGCCGACGTGACCGCTCTGCGGTCCTCGAACCGGGCCCGCATCCCTTGGTGGACGAAACCCAACCGCTCGTAGAGCGCTCGCGCCTGGCTGTCGACACCGACACAGAGCCAGACACGGGAGGCACCGGCACGCTTGAGAGCGGTGAGCGAGCGCACGACGAGATGGGCCCCCAGCCCGCGCCCCCGCCAGTCCGGCACGACCCCGACCTGGTCGATCCACGAGTCGGACACCGTGACGAAGCCCACCGGCTGACCGTCGTCGGTGAGGGCCACCCGGGAGTCCTCGGGCCGCAGACCGGACTCCTCGACGAGCCAGCGCAACCACTCCGCCTCGCCCGGGTCGACGAACCCTGGCCGATCCCCGAACGACTCTCGGTATGCCGTGTAGAAGGCGTGCGCGGTGTCGTCCCGGAACGGCTCGGTGTGCACGCCCTCAGGCGCCCGGACTCGGGCGATGTGTTTGAGCTGGTGGCACATGACCGCCTCGGCGAAGGTCCGATGGAGGTTGTTCGCTGCGAACAGGGACTCGGCCTCGATCGACATCGTCTCGGCCACGACCCGGATCGGCTGACGGTCGGCACGCTCGCGGCACCAGGCCACGAGGGCCTCCCCGTGGCCCTGACGGCGCATCGACGGATGGACCAGACCGGTGGCGAGCAGGCGACCGGCCTCGTCCCGGGACACGGACGCGACCGCGACGACATCGCCGGTGTCGTCGCGCCCGGTGATCCCTTCGCCCTGGAAGAACAATCCGTCGATCATCTCCTCCGATGGGAGATGGGGCAGCCCGCCGTCGGCCTCCAGGCATGCCTGGGCCAGGTCGACGATCTGCGGGAGATCGTCCGGGGTGAGGGGGCGCCATTCCAGGCTGGACATGCTGCAACATCCGATCTCGGGCGACAGCCGGCCACCCGGTGGTTCCATGAGAACACAGGTTCCCCAGCCGAGAACGCCTTGGGCCGGCGCCGGTCACTTGATCCACGGCACACTCATTGCCCTTGGTGAGACCGGTGGAAGCTCCCTCGCGGATGAGTTTGACAATGATTCTCATTCCCATGAGACTGAACGGGTGCCTCGATCCACGCGACGCCTCCGCTCGCTGCTGCTCCTGGGCGTCACCGCGGTCAGCCTGCTCGTCGCCGGCTGCTCCCCGCGCGCCGCGCAAGAGGCAGCCGAATCGGCCTCTGCCAAGGTGCCCGTCACGGCCGCCTTCTATCCGCTGGCCCATGCCCTCACCGAGGTCGGGGGACCCACGGTCGCGGTGTGGACGCTCACCAAGCCCGGCGTCGAACCACACGACCTCGAACTCACTCCCAAGGACCTCGTCGACCTGCCGAAGATGTCTCTGGTCGTCTACCTCAAGGGCTTTCAGCCAGCGGTCGACGCGGCCGTTGCCCAGCAGCTCACCGCGGCTGGGGGCGGGGCGGCATACGACGTGGGTTCGGTGCCCGGGCTGGATCTCGACCCGGCCGACCCGCACTTCTGGCTCGACCCGCTCCGGTATGCCGCGCTCGGGACCGCGCTCGGCGAGCGGCTCGCCGCGGTCGACCCGGCACATGCCGCCGACTATCGGACCCGGGCGGCCGCCTTCGCCGCCTCGTTGACCGGACTCGACACGGCGTTCACGACCGGCCTGGCGACCTGCACGACGAGGACACTGGTCACCAGCCACGATGCCTTCGGCTACCTCGCCCGACGCTACGGCCTCGTCGCGACCCCCATCGCCGGGATCTCACCCGACCAGGAACCTTCGGCCAAGCAACTCGCCGACGTCGCCGCCGCCGTGTCCGCCGCCGGAGTGCGCACCATCTTCACCGAGAGCCTCGTCGA
>CAZNLX010000267.1:0-2584 GCA_964573925.1 uncultured Intrasporangiaceae bacterium | reverse complement strand
GATCCGCGACGTTTCAGGCGATCTGCCCTCGGTGCAGGTGGGGCTGGCCTGGCGGGTCTTCTCGGTCGACGTCACCGGCCACCCGAAGACGCGGACCTGTCACGGTGGGTTCGTCCTGTGCAATGCGCAGGTCCTCACGGCCAGCCGGCGGGAGAAGGGTCGGGAGGGCTGCATGTCGGTTCCCGACTTCACCGGCGACGTCGCCCGTGCCCGGCGGCTGTCCGTGCGCGGCCAGCTGCCGGTGACGGGGGAGTGGGTGACGATCGAGACCGACGCCTTCGAGGCGGTCTGCCTCCAACACGAGATCGACCACACGGACGGACTGGTCTTCCTTGACCGGGTGGCCGGGCCGCACGCGGTCCACCCGCGCCGCACCTACCTGTGACCGGGGACGGTGACACGGCATACCCGCAGGGTCGCCCTAGAGTGGGAGCCGCCCCCGTAGCCCAACCGGCAGAGGCAGGCGACTTAAAATCGCCCGGTTGCGGGTTCGAACCCCGCCGGGGGCACCCGGGGGCACCCGGGGGCAACCCGCGAGATCCCGGGAACATCGACCGACCCCCGTACGCTGTAGTCAACAGACAGGCCCGTCCGGGCCTGCCGCACCCTGGAGGACACATGGCCGGCAACAACCCGGTGTTCGGCAAGATCGACAAGGAACTGCGCGAGCAGAGCTACGCGGGCTTCGGCCAGCCGGCCCAGCAGCAGCCCGGCTATCCGTCGGCCTACCCGGCCCCCGTCGACGCCGACCAGCTCGAGACGATGTGGCAGCGCCCGAGCGCCGGCCCGCTGCAGACCGGGCGGGTCACCTTCGACGACGTCGTGATGAAGACGCTCAGCCTGTTCGCCGTGCTGTTGCTCACCGCGGCGGCCACGTGGGTCGTCACCTCGGCCCAGCCGCAGCTGGTCACGCCGATCTGGCTCGTCGGCATGTTCGGCGGCCTTGTGCTCGGGCTGGTCATCGCCTTCATGAAGAAGGTCTCGGTGCCGCTCATCCTCGGCTACGCGATCCTCGAGGGCGCCTTCGTCGGTGCCTTCAGCCGGGTGATGGAGGCGTGGTATCCCGGCATCGTCATGACCGCGGTGGTGGCCACCCTCGCGACCTTCGCCGGCATGTTCCTCGGCTACCGGATGGGCTTCATCAAGGTCACCTCGCGGTCGCGGCGGATCTTCGGCATGGCGCTCATGGGCTACCTGCTGTTCAGCCTGGCCAATGTCGTCGCGCTCATGTTCGGCTGGACCCACGGCTGGGGCTTCGGCGGCAGCGGGATGCTCGGGATCGCCATCTCGGTCCTCGGCGTCGGCCTGGCCTCCTATTCGCTCGCGGTCGACTTCGACTCGGTCGAGCAGGGTGTGCGGATGGGCGCCCCGGAGCGCTACTCCTGGCTGTTCGCCCACGGCATCATCGTGAGCCTCGTCTGGCTCTACGTCGAGATCCTGCGCCTGCTCGCCCGGATGCGCGACTGACCCCGCGACTCCCGTCCTCCCGGTGACCGTCCTCCCGCCGGAGCTCCGCGTCGAACTCGACCGCCTGGGTGAGCGGTGGCGTCAGCTGCCGCTCACCCAGGCGGTTTCGTCTTCATCCGGGGTGCGTGCCCTCGCCCAGGCGCTCGCCGACGAGGTCGCCGACGCGGAGAGTATGCCGCGTGCGCTCCTGCCCGACCTCGGCCCGGCCGTCGCCCTCGACGAACTGCGGGTGACGGTCTGGGACGCGGTGCAGGCCGGGGTGCTGGATGGCCTCGTCGAGCGGCTGGCCGTCCTGCGGCGCTACCTCGCCGGCTGACCGAGCGCCCCGAGAGACGAGGAAGGCCCCGCGGCTCGCGCCGCGGGGCCTTCCTCGTTCGGGTGCGTCAGCGGGTCACGAGAGCCGCTCGTAGATGATGGCCATGCCCTGGCCACCGCCCACGCACATCGTCTCGAGGCCGAAGGTGCCGTCCTTGGCGGCGAGCCCGTGCAGCAGGGTGGTCGTGATCCGGGCACCGGTCGAGCCGAAGGGGTGGCCGAGGGCGATCGCGCCACCGTGGACGTTGAGCTTGTCCAGGTCCATCCCCAGGTCGTCGGCCGAGGCGAGCACCTGCACGGCGAAGGCCTCGTTGATCTCGTAGAGGTCCATGTCCGAGATCGACATGCCGGCGAGCTTGAGGGCCTTGCGGGAGGCCTCGACCGGACCCATGCCCATGATCTCGGGGGAGAGGCCGGTGGCGGCGCTGGCGACGACGCGAGCGATCGGGGTGAGCCCGAGCTCGTTGGCCTTGCGGTCGCTCATGACGACGACGGCCGCGGCCCCGTCGTTGAGCGGGCAGGCGTTGGCGGCCGTGACCGTGCCGTTCTCGCGGAAGACGGTCTTGAGGCCGGAGACACCCTCGACGGTGACGCCCGGGCGCGGGCCGTCGTCGGTGGACACGACCGTGCCGTCGGGCATCGTCACCGGGGTGATGTCCGTGGCGAAGAAGCCGCTCGCGATGGCCGCTTCGGCCCGGTTCTGCGAGGACACGCCCCACTCGTCCTGGCGCAGCCGGGTGATCCCGCGCATGGTCGCGACGTTCTCGGCGGTCTGGCCCATGGGGATGTAGACGTCGGGGAT
>CAZNLX010000266.1:0-2589 GCA_964573925.1 uncultured Intrasporangiaceae bacterium | reverse complement strand
GCTGACCGTCGTCGGGGCGAGCTCCGGCGAGCGGGTCGCCTGGCCGCTCACCCCGGTCGTCGCCGGTGCCTTGGCCTTCCAGATCGTCGTCGTCAGCTCGGCCAGCTATCTCGTGTGGTTCTGGCTCATCCGGACCTACTCGGCGACCCGGCTGTCGGCCTTCACCCTGCTCACCCCGGTCGTCGCGCTGCTGGCCGGATGGCTCGTGCTGCACGAGCCGATCACTCCGCGGATCCTCGTGGCGGTCGTGGCGATCGGCGTCGGTCTGACCGCGGTCAATCGTCGGCCGGCCGGCTGACCCACCGCCTCAGATCTTGGCGGCTAGTTCGACGATGCGGGCCAGCGACTTGGCCAGGGCATCGCGCTCCAGCGCTGCCCCGGTGGACCCGAAGGCCCCAACCGCTGCGCGGACCCGGGCCATCTGGTCGGCGGCCGCCGTGAGCGCCACGTCTAGGGCGACACGTGCCTCGTGCCCAGCCTCGTCCTCGCTCCCGTCGGCCCCGCCCCCAGGGCCCCCACCCATGCCCTGGGGAGCCAGGAGCCGCCGCCAGGCATCGGTCGTCTCGCGCACGCCCTCCACTTGCCCGGCCAACCTCTCGACCCGCTCGGCGTATGCCGCCGTCGCCGCCTGATCGCTGGACAGGTCGGCGTCCAGGATGGCCAGCAGAGCCGTGGACAGGCTCGACAGGGCCCGCTCGGAGACCCGTGGGTCCTCCCGCCCTGCCTCGACCGCGAGCACGTAACGGCCGAGCGCCTCCGCCTGCATTCGGGCGATGGCGCTGCTCATGCCCAGGTGTTTGCGCACTTCGACAACGCCGGCCAACTCGGCACCCACCTCGGTCACCGCGCGAATCCCGTCCTGCAGACGGCTGCGCACGACGGGAACCAGGGCGCCGACCTCCGACGCATTGGCCCCGCTGAGAGCAGCCAGGGCTCCCGAGACCGCCGTGTCCAGGGACGCCAACGCCGAACCCAAGCGCCGGACGTCCCTGGCCAGCGAGTCCGCCACGACGAGAGACCGCTGGATGTCCTCGGCGAAGGCCCCGAGCCGGCCCCGGGCGTCGGCCACCTTCTCGAGAATCTTGGCCGACGGGGTCCCCTTCGTGCCGGCCGGCATGGGCGGGCAGGCCTTCTCCCGGGCGGCGACCTCGACCGGGACCAGGTCGAGCTGCAACGCGGCATACGAGGCGAAGCCGTTGTCCGCCAATGCCTGGCCGAGCACCCGGGCACCGACCTCGGCAACCTCGCGGGCCCCGGAGCCGGCCTCCCGGGCCGCTAGTTCGGCAGTGCGCACCGTGCTATAGAGGGAGTCGAACAGGTCCCTGGCGGCGTGATCGCATGGGGTGGCCCGGACCGACAGGTAGCGTCCTTGAATCGGCACGATCGTCGCGAAAGCCCAGTAGGTGCTGCCGTCCTTGGCCAGGTTCTTGACATACGCGCAGACCGGGCTGCCCGTCTGCAGCAGGTCCCAGGTGGCCCGAAACACCGCGGCCGGCATGTCTGGATGCCGGATGAGGTTGTGCGGCGCCCCGAGCAACTCCCCGCGTTCGAAGCGGGCGTTGCGGGCGAACACCTCGTTCGCCTCGTCGATGACGCCCTTGGCATCGGTCGTGGAGAAGAAGAGGTCCTCGATGGGGACCTCGTGGAACAGCCCGGTGGGCGTCGTTGCCATGGGGGAGACCTCGGCGGAGAGAACGGCGCAGCTGCGCCTGCGGGAGATCGCCCGAGCCTAGTGACTGTGTGTCGGGCCGTCGAGGTCCGTTCCAGGCCCGGGCACAATGGAGAGGTGGATGGGCCGTTCGTCGAACACGCACCGGGGTGCTCGCTGGATCCGGTGCACTGGTTCCGGCACGCCGTCGCCGTCTCGGCGCGACTGGCACTGCAAGACGTGGACCGAAGCCAGCACGATCAGCGGTCCGCCTCGGCGCTGCTTGACACCCTCGGCCTGATCGCCGAATTGCCCGGGTGGGGCGAGGTGACCCTGCGCGAGGTGGCCCGGCAGGCCACGATCATGTCCGACGAGGTCTTCTTCGGCATGTGCACCTGCGGCGCCTCGCGCGACGCGGGCCTCTAGGACCCGTGGGACCGCCCGAGACGCGGGTATGCCGCGCACCCCGGAAGGTGCGCGGCATACCAACGTGCGGTCCGCCCGCTCGCGCGGGCCAGGTCGACCTCTGGCCTCGCTCGTTCCTCGCTCGGCTCAGATGTCGAAGTACATCTCGAACTCGTGGGGGTGCGGGCGGAAGCGGATCGGGTCGACCTCGTTCTTGCGCTTCCACTCGATCCAGGTCTCGATGAGGTCCTTGGTGAACACGCCGCCCTCGAGGAGGAAGTCGTGGTCCGCCTCGAGCGCGTCGAGCACCTCCGGCAGCGAGCCGGGGACCTGCTTGATCTCGGCGTGCTCCTCCGGGGGCAGCTCATAGAGGTCCTTGTCCACCGGCTCCGGCGGCTCGATTCGGTTCTTGATCCCGTCCAAGCCGGCCATGAGCTGCGCCGCGAACGCCAGGTAGGGGTTGCACGACGGGTCCGGGATGCGGAACTCGATGCGCTTGGCCTTCGGCGAGGTGCCGGCGATCGGGATGCGGATGC
>CAZNLX010000265.1:0-2590 GCA_964573925.1 uncultured Intrasporangiaceae bacterium | reverse complement strand
TTCGGCGACCAGACCGACGTGCCCGAGTCGGGCGACTGGTGGGACGCCGGCTACCTCATCATGTGGGGCTCCAACGTCCCGATGACCCGGACCCCGGACGCGCACTGGATGACCGAGGCGCGCTACCGCGGCCAGAAGGTCGTCGCGGTCGCTCCCGACTATGCCGAGAACGTCAAGTTCGCCGACGAGTGGGTCGCCTGCCGACCGGGCGTCGACGGGGCGTTGGCCATGGGCATGGGTCACGTCATCCTCAAGGAGTTCTTCGCCGACCGGCAGATCGACTTCTTCACCGACTACAACCGGCGCTACACCGACCTGCCCTTCCTCGTCTCGCTCGACCCGATCGACGGCGAATCCGCTTATGCGTCAGGCAAGTTCGTCGTTGCCGGCGACCTCGACATCCCCGAAGCGACGTCCGAGAACGCGATGTGGAAGCCGGTCTTCTGGGACAGCGCCACCGAAGCGGTCGGGGTGCCCGGCGGCTCGGTCGGCTTCCGCTACGGCGACGAGGGCCTGGGCAAGTGGAACCTCGAGCTGGGTGACCTCGTCCCGGCGCTCACCCTCGCCGGACGTCACGAGCAGACCGTACTCGTGCGCTTCCCCCGCTTCGACGCCCCCGACGGCATGGTCTCCTTCGAGACCCGGGGCGTGCCGGCCCGGATGGTCGGGGGCCGGCTCGTGACGACCGTCTTCGACCTGCTGCTGGCCCACTACGGCGTCGCCCGCGAGGGCCTGCCGGGTCAGTGGCCGACCGGGTATGCCGATGCCTCGGTTCCCGCGACCCCCGCCTGGGCCGCGCAGATCACCGGAGTCCCGGCCGAACAGATCACCCGGCTGGCCCGCGAATGGGCCCAGAACGCCATCGACACGCAGGGCCGCGGGATGATCCTCATGGGCGCGGGGACGAACCACTGGTTCCACTCCGACCAGATCTACCGGGCGATGCTCCTGCTGACGACGATCACCGGATGCCAGGGTCGCAACGGGGGCGGCTGGGCGCACTACGTCGGGCAGGAGAAGATCCGCCCGATCATGGGCTTCCAGCACCTGGCCTTCGCCCTGGACTGGCATCGGCCGCCGCGACACATGAACCAGACGGCCTACTGGTACGTCAACACGAGCCAGTACCGCTACGACACGTTCACCGCCGACGATCTCGACGCAGGGACCGGGGCGTTCTCCGGCAAGGGCGTCATGGACCTGCTCGCCCAGTCGGTGCGCTTGGGCTGGACGCCGAGCTATCCGACGTTCAACCGCAGCAGCCTGGTGCTCGCCGACGAGGCGGCCGCAGCGGGACTGGAGCCCGCGGCATACATCGTCGAGCAGTTGACCTCCGGCGCACTGAAGTTCGCCGTCGAGGACCCGGAGGCCCCGGAGAACCACCCGCGGGTGCTCAGCCTCTGGCGCTCCAACCTCTTCGGCTCCAGCGCCAAGGGCAACGAATACTTCCTCAAGCACCTGCTCGGCACCGATCACGCGGTGACCGCCGCCGAGGCAGGGCCGGACCAACGGCCGGCCGGGATCGTCTGGCCCGAGCACGCCGCCGAGGCCAAGCTCGACCTGCTGACGACGATCGACTTCCGGATGACGAGCTCGACGCTCTTCTCCGACGTCGTCCTGCCGGCGGCGACCTGGTACGAGAAGCACGACCTGTCCACGACCGACATGCACCCCTTCGTCCACTCGTTCAACCCGGCGATCCCCCCGCCGTGGGAGGCCCGGACCGACTGGGGCATCTGGAAGGCCGTGGCGAAGAAGTTCTCGGCGCTCGCCGTCGATCACCTGGGCACCCGGACCGATGTCGTCGCCAAGCCCTTGTGGCACGACACGCCCGAGGCCCTGGCCACGGTCCACGGTCGAGTGCGCGACTGGCGCACCGGTGAGGTCGAACCGGTGCCCGGCAAGACCCTGCCCGTGCTCGCCGTCGCCCAGCGCGACTATCCGGCGACCTTCGAGAAGATGACCTCGATCGGTCCGCTCATGGAGAGCGTCGGCATGCTCACCAAAGGCGTGCCCTACACCGTCAAGCGCGAGATGAAGATCCTGCGCAAACGCAACGGAGTGGCCAAGATCGGGGCCGGCGCCGGACAGCCCCGGCTCAAGAGCGACATCCACGTCGCCGACGCGATCCTGCACCTGTCCGCGACCGCCAACGGACACCTCTCGACGCACGGCTTCAAGAACGTCGAGAAGCGCACCGGCACCCTCCTGCACGACCTCGCGGCCGAGCACGAGGGCAAGCAGATCACCTTCGCCGACACCCAGGTGGCGCCGGTCCCGGTCATCACCTCACCGGAGTGGTCGGGTTCGGAGTCGGGTGGGCGCCGCTACAGCCCGTTCACCATCAACATCGAACGGCTCAAGCCGTTCCACACCCTCACCGGTCGGCAGCAGTTCTACCTCGACCACGACTGGGTGCTCGGGATGGGCGAGGGTCTGCCGGTGCACCGGCCACCGTTGTCGATGACGAGGCTGTTCGGCGAGACCGAGATCGGGCAACAGACCGAGCTCGGAGTGTCGGTCCGCTACCTCACCCCGCACAACAAGTGGTCGATCCACAGCGAGTACCAGGACAACCTCTACATGCTCT
>CAZNLX010000264.1:0-2609 GCA_964573925.1 uncultured Intrasporangiaceae bacterium | reverse complement strand
GACCGCGAAGAGGCTGGACAGGTGCAGCAGGGCGAACCGTGTGGTGTCCCGCCCCCGGTTGGTCAGGCTGAGCCCGCCGTAGACGTAGTGGGTGAACGCCGCCGCGAGCGCTGCGAGGATGACCGACATGGTGAGGAAGCCGACGGCGAAGGTCAGCCACGGCAGGGTGAAGACGAAGAAGCCGATGTCCATGCCGAAGTGCGGGTCGGTGGTCCCGAACGGCTGCGCGTTGCGCCAGAGCAGGAAGGTCTCCCACTGGGCCGACGCGGCAATCCCGGTGACCAGGCCGGCCAGCACCGGGATGACGATCGTCGCCATCCGCCGGATCGGTTCCAGGGCCTCGCGGTAGCGGTCCAGCGCGTCCTGCTGCGGGGTGACCGGCGGATAGATCGGCCGGGCCCGGTGGGCGAAGTGCAGGCTGGTCCAGACCAAGGCGGCGGTGATCAGTCCGCCGACGAGTCCCAGCAGCACTTGGGCGCCCACTTGGGTGGTGAACACCGAGCGGCGGTTGACCGAGTCGAACCACATGACCTCGGTCCACACCTGGGCGATGGCGGACAGGACGACGCCCAGCGCGACGAGAATCGTCAGCGTCATCCCCAAGGGGCTGCGCCGGGGGGCGATCATCGGCTGCCGGGGAGGAGGCGGGGGGTTCCCGGCCTCGTCGGGCTCGCCCTCGTACCACTTCTGCTCGTCCACCAGGTCAATCTACCTACGGTGGGCGACGACTCCGGCATCCGCGAGCCGGCAACCGCTTGCAGGCAGCCGACCCCGGTCGGTGCGCGCGCGGCATACCGGGTTCAGCAGTGCGGCAGCCCCGAGGTGTTGCCCGAGGCGACCGCGGCAACCGCCGCGCGAGCCTCGTCGAAGGTGGCCACCTTGACCACCTGCAAGCCCGCAGGCTCCCGGCCGACGACATCGGAGCAGTTCTCGGCCGGGGCAAGGAAGACCGTCGCCCCGCTCTGCCGGGCACCGACCATCTTCTGCGCGATCCCACCGATCGGGCCGACCGCGCCGGTGTCGTCGATGGTCCCGGTGCCGGCCACCACGGCTCCCCCGGTGAGCGACCCCTCGGTGAGCTTGTCGTAGATCCCCAGAGCGAACATCAACCCGGCCGAGGGCCCGCCGACGTTGCCGGCGTCGATCGACACGACGAAGGGCAGCTTGTAGTCGACACCCAAGAGGACACCCAGCACGATCCGGCCGTCCTCGGCCTTGCGGGTGCGCGGGTGGGTGGTCACCTGCGCGCCGGATCGCTCGACAACGACCTCGATCGCGTCTCCGGCGGGCACCGTCTGAATGGCCGGACGCACGCTTGCCGTGTCGGTCACCCGTGCGCCACCGATGCTCACCAGGATGTCGCCGACCTTGAGTTCCCCCTCGGCCGGCGCCCCGGCGACCACCTGACGGATGACGACGACCTGCGGGACCTGCCGACCCAGGGCCCGCAGCGCGACCGCGGCGGCCTCCTGCTTGGAGCCGGCCATCTCGGCCCGGTTCTCCTCGGCGACCTGTTCCTTGGTCGCCTGCGGCGGGAAGAGCTGCTCCACCGGGTAGACGTCCTCGGCCGGGTTCATCCAGGCCGACAGCAGGTCCCAGGCGTAGACCGGATAGCCCGGCCCGCCGGTCACCCGGACGGTGGTGAACTCCAGCGCGCCCGTCGTCGGATAGGTCTGGGTGCCCTCGATGACGATCCGGGGCACCTGCGCGCCGCCCTGATCGGCGTGCGAGGACAGCACGTCGGTGGCCGGGCCCGGTTTGAGCACGGCATACGGGACCGGCACGGCGGCGGCCGCGACGGTCGCCGCGGCGGCCAGCAGCAGTGCCAGCCCCGCGATCGCCGACCTCATCCACCGGCGACGGCGGCGGCGGGCCAGCAACTCGCCCCGGCTGGTGAGGTCGGGCTGGGGTTCGGCCGTGCTCATTCGATGCCCACCCACTCCTGCGATCCGTCCGCAAAGTGCTGATGCTTCCAGATCGGCAACCGGGCCTTGACCTCCTCGACGAGTTCCGCACAGACCGCAAAGGCCTCGGCGCGGTGCGCGGCGCTGACCGCGGCGACGATCGCCAGGTCACCGATGCGCAGTGAGCCCACCCGATGGGCCAGGGCGATGCGCTCGATGCCGGGGCGGGCGGCATACCGGCTGGCGATCTCGGCCGCGACCGCGTCGGCGCTGGGGTGTGCCGAGTAGTCCAGGGCCAGCACCGCCCGGCCGTGGTCGTGGTCGCGGACCGCACCGACGAACAGCGCCACCGCGCCGGCCCGGTCGTGACCGACCGCGGTCAGCGCCGCCTCGACCGACAGGGGGGTGTCCTCGACCCGCGCGAAGGCGACCTGCCCGGTCATGGCCGCCTCGCTCGGCGCAGCACCGCGGCGGTTCCGACGAGGGCGACGGCCGCGCTGGCCGCCCCGAGCGCCGCGTCCTTGCGCTCCACCCGGCGGGCCGCCAGCGCCCGGCGTCCCTTGATCGACTCGAGCATCACCCCGACGCAGGTCTCGTTGTCGTATGCCGCCGCCCAGCCGGCCGCCCGCAGGCTCGCCGAGTCGATCACCCAGGGATAGAGGGCGTGGGCGAGCTCGCTGGCCGGGGCGGGCAGGACTCCGAAGC
>CAZNLX010000263.1:0-2610 GCA_964573925.1 uncultured Intrasporangiaceae bacterium | reverse complement strand
GTCGCTCGGCACCCGCTCGATCAAGACGACGTACAAGGCGTGGGCGATCGACCTGGCCATCTCGATGATCGACCTCACCACCCTCGAAGGCGCCGACACGCCCAGCAAGGTCCGCGGCCTCGCCACGCGCGCGCTCACCCCCGACCCGGCCGACCTGACCACCCCCAGTCCCGCCGCCGTCTGCGTCTATGGCGACATGGTCCCCTTCGCGCGAGAAGTCCTGGGAGACAGCGGGGTCCGCATCGCCGCTGTCGCCACCGCGTTCCCTTCCGGGCGCGCCAGTATGCCGGTCAAGCTCGCCGACACGCGCGACGCCGTCGCCGCCGGAGCCGACGAGATCGACATGGTCATCGACCGCGGCGCCTTCCTCGCCGGGCGCTACCGGCAGGTCTTCGACGAGATCGCCGCGGTGAAGGCGGCCTGCCGTCGAGCCGACGGGACGAGCGCACGCCTCAAGGTCATCATGGAGACCGGCGAACTGGTCACCTACGACAACGTCCGCCGGGCCAGCTGGCTGTCGATGCTCGCCGGCGGAGACTTCATCAAGACGAGCACCGGCAAGATCTCGCCGGCCGCCACCTTGCCGGTGACCCTCGTCATGCTCGAGGCGGTCCGCGACTGGCGCGAGGCCACCGGGGAGCAACGCGGCGTCAAACCGGCCGGCGGCATCCGCACGAGCAAGGACGCGATCAAGTTCCTCGTCGCCGTCAACGAAGTCGCCGGTCCGGACTGGTTGGACAACCACTGGTTCCGATTCGGGGCCTCCAGCCTGCTCGGCGACCTCATCCTGCAACGCCAGCGGATGCGGATCGGGGCCTACTCCGGGGCCGACTACGTCCCCGACGACTCCCCCAGCCTCTACTGACGACGCCCGCGCAGACCCGAGAACGAGGACACTCCATGGCGACCTTCGACTACGCACCGGCCCCCGAGTCGCGGGCCGTCGTCGATCTGCAACCCTCCTACGGCCTGTTCATCGGCGGCGAGTTCGTCGACGGGTCGGGGGAACCGTTCAAGACCGTCAACCCGGCCACCGAGGAGTCCCTCGCCGAGATCGCCGAGGCGACCGCCGCGGACGTCGACCGGGCCGTGGCAGCCGCGCGGGCGGCATACCGGCGGGTGTGGGGACCGATGTCCGGGGCGGACCGGGGCAAGTACCTCTACCGGATCGCCCGGATCATGCAGGAACGCTCCCGCGAGTTGGCCGTCCTGGAGACCCTCGACAACGGCAAACCGATCAAGGAGAGCCGGGACGTCGACGTCCCGCTGGCCGCGGCGCACTTCTTCTACCACGCGGGCTGGGCCGACAAACTCGGCTATGCCGCCCTCGGCCCGGATCCGCGCCCGCTCGGCGTCGTCGGCCAGGTCATCCCGTGGAACTTTCCGCTGCTCATGCTCGCCTGGAAGATCGCCCCGGCCCTGGCCTGCGGCAACACCGTCGTGCTCAAGCCGGCCGAGACGACCCCCCTGACCGCCCTGCTCTTCGCGCAGATCTGCCAGCAGGCCGACCTGCCCCCGGGTGTCGTCAACATCGTCACCGGCGCCGGTTCGACCGGCCAGGCCATCGTCGACCACGCTGGCATCGACAAGATCGCCTTCACCGGCTCGACCGGCGTCGGCAAGATGATCGCCCGCTCCATCGCCGGCACCCGCAAACGGGCCACCCTTGAGTTGGGTGGCAAGGCGGCCAACATCGTCTTCGACGACGCCCCGCTGGACCAGACGGTCGAGGGGATCGTCAACGGCATCTTCTTCAACCAGGGCCAGGTCTGTTGTGCCGGAAGCCGATTGCTCGTCCAGGAGTCCATCGCCGACGAGGTCGAGAAGCGGCTCAAGCGCCGGTTGGCGACCTTGCGCGTCGGTGACCCAATGGACAAGAACACCGACGTGGGCGCGATCAACAGCCGCCGGCAGCTCGACCGGATCACCGAACTCAGCGCGGCCGGCGAGGCCGAGGGGGCCACGCGCTGGGACACCGGCTGCCCGTTGCCGAAGAACGGTTTCTGGTTCCGCCCGACCGTCTTCACCGGGGTGAGCCAGAGCCACCGGATCGCCCAGGAGGAGATCTTCGGGCCGGTGCTGTCGGTGCTCACCTTCCGCACCCCGGCCGAGGCGGTCGCCAAGGCCAACAACACCCCCTACGGCCTGTCCGCCGGGGTGTGGACCGAGAAAGGTTCGCGGATCCTCTGGATGGCCGACCAGTTGCGGGCCGGGGTGGTCTGGGCCAATACCTTCAACAAGTTCGACCCGACGAGTCCGTTCGGCGGCTACAAGGAGTCCGGCTACGGCCGCGAGGGCGGCCGCCACGGTCTCGACGGCTACGTTCAGACCGGAGGTGCGGCATGAGCCCGACCGTCGAGGTCCGCAAGACCTACAAGCTCTACATCGGCGGCGCCTTCCCCCGCAGTGAGAGCGGTCGCTCGTATGCCGTGCACGCGGCGCCGGGCCGGGCCGGGCACCCGGGTGCCTTCCTCGCCAATGCCGCGGACGGATCCCGCAAGGACGCCCGCGACGCGGTCGTCGCGGCCCGGGCGGCCTTCCCGAAATGGAGCGGCGCGACGGCATACAACCGCGGTCAGGTGCTCTATCGGGTCGCCGAGGTCATGCAGG
>CAZNLX010000262.1:0-2634 GCA_964573925.1 uncultured Intrasporangiaceae bacterium | reverse complement strand
TGGGAGCAGTGGCTAAACGACCCAGCGCGGTTAGATCGGGCAATGCACCAACTAGTGATCGCCGCGCGAGATCACGGCAAGCGCGTGGGAGAACTCGTGCGCCCACACATCGGCAGCAGCGATGAGTGGCGGCCTTGGTTCAGGGGCCTCGTCTCGTGGTCGCTGACCCCTGACTTGGTACCGCTAGCCGTCGAGCTGATCGAGGGCGGCCACGTTGATGACGCGCGAGGGCCCATCGCTGTGAACAGTGACTTCTGGTCCATCGTGCGAAGACTGCTCGGCAAGGACCCAGTCGAGGCCGCCCGAGTGACGGGTGCCTTCCTACGCCGCGGTCTCAGCCGAGCTCAAGCCGATGGCATGGGCGACCCCTTCGAGTCTGGGCACCTCGACACGCACTCCACTGCAGACGACCTCTTCCACCAGATTGCACAGCAAGCGCCCGGCGAGTTCTTGGAGGAAGTACTGCCCTTCGTGGTCGAGGTCGCGGCGGTGGCACAAAGTGACCACAAAGGGCACCTGCCTGTCGGCCATCGCTGGGGTTTGCGCTGGCGCGGCACCTACTACTCGGTCGATGACGCGCTGTTCGAAGCGGTCGAATCAGCCCTGGCCCAACTGGCTGATGAGCAACCCGGCACACTCCTGAGGATCATCGAGCCTCTGCGCTCCGTCGAAAGCGAAGAACTTCGGTTCCTCACATGTAGGGCGCTCACCGCCTTGAACGACTCAGACGACGCCATCGGTTGGCTGACAACGGATCCCAGAAACCTCGTGCTCGGGTGGGCCGACAACCCACGTTGGGCCTCCCGCGAACTCATCGCCAGGCACTCACTGAGCTGCTCGATCGCACTCTACGAGCAGCTCGAGCGAGTCATCCTGGAACACAAATCGCCCTTCGAGACGAAGGCAGTTGGACATGGCCAGTACGTTCTGCTCTCGGGACTCGACGTGGAACGGCAGTCGGCGCGGGTCAAACGACGGCTCGGCGAACTTGGCCGCAAGTTCCATGCAGCGCCATCGGCCCCCCGTCCGATTGAGGCATCGATCGTGGGCTCTCCCATCCCGGTCGACGCCACGAAAATGATGTCGGACGACAACTGGCTTGCAGCCCTCAGGAAGCATGACTCCGAGGGCACCGACTGGTCCGGGGATGCGCCAGTCGGGGGTGCCCGAGCGCTGGCGCAGGTGCTTGAGCAACGGGCCAAGGAGCACCCAGAGCGATTCGGTCGGCTCGCGTTGCGGTTCGACGCGTCAATCCCCGCTACCGCGGGAACCCACTTGCTCCGTGGAGCTGGATCTGGTTTGAGTCTGGAACTCTTGACCGACGTCAGCGAGCACCTTGCGACCCTTTACAGCGAAAGCGTCGGCCGCGACATCTGCCACGTGATCCAAGAGGCCGAACTAGCAAGTCCACGACTTGTGGCCCTCATCGAGCGCTTCGCGAAATCCTCCGATCCTGACCAGGAACTCGCGCGCACGCCCGCCTCAGGAGGCGAGCCCTACTTCGGCGGGGACCTGTTCATGGCCGGCCTCAACTGCACCCGTGGAGGCGCCGCTCTGGCGGCCGCGTCAGTGCTGTTTGGGCCATCGCCCCACCTGGCTGAACTCACACCTGTCGTGGAGCGTTTAGCGATCGACCCGATTCTGGCGGTTCGCACCTGCGCCGCAAACGCTGTGACGGCGCTCCTCAACCATGACGAGCCTCTCGCGCTATCACTAGTCGAGGCTCTCCTAGACGCCCCGATCGACATCCTTGATGCCCGTACGACTGAGCGACTCCTCACTTACGCCATTCTGCGCGCACCCGATCGATTCTCGGATCAGCTCGGGCGCGCCATCCATGCGGCGCGACCCATCGCAGAACGAGGAGGGCACATTTGGGCGGTCGCTGACTACAGGGGCGTCCTGCCCGTCGATGTCCCAACTTCCGTCGAGAGCCTCCCAGCTGGGGCTCGGGTAGGGGCGGCGAAGGTGCTGGCCGACCTCGCGTCCGGGGCCTCCGACAAGCTTGCGGGCCTCTTCGACGACCCCGACCCAGATGTCCGCGGGGCGGCAGCCTTTGGAATGCGCCACATAGCCGACCTAGCCCCAGACACCGCCAACACGCTGATCGAGCGCTTTGTCATCAGCGCTGCTTTCCCGGATCACATGGACTACCTGTTCTGGGCGCTCGGCGAACTCGGTACTCGCCTGCCGCCCCCGACCCTTAGCGCATGTCGCCGTGCTGCTGAAGTCGGTGGAAGCGAGCTTGGGGACATCCGGACAGCACGGGCAGGCGTGTCGGACGAACTCATCAATATCGTTCTCCGGCTCTACCGGCAGGGTGACGAGGTCACCCGTGCGGGCTGCCTAGATGTGATCGACATACTCACGGACGCGAACGCTCTCGGCGTCGAGGACGCCCTAGCCGACGAGCGGTGAAGCGCCCTCACCCTTCGGAGGGCAACCCGCCGGATGCATAAAACATGGAAGGTGATACGCCCGAGGTGCATCACGTGAGGTGATTCTTAGAATCGAGGGCCCGTCTTACAAGATTCAGTGCACCTCGACAACTTCTTACAGTTTTGAGTGCATCTCGACAACTGTCGAGATGCAGCCAAGACCGCACGATGTCGTGCGGCGAACATTGCAGAGATC
>CAZNLX010000261.1:0-2652 GCA_964573925.1 uncultured Intrasporangiaceae bacterium | reverse complement strand
TCTTCTACGGGGGCATGACCCGGGCCAAGTCCGTCCTCAACATGATGATGATGTCCTTCGGCGCTGCAGGACTCGTCGGCGTTCTCTACGTCCTCTACGGCTACTCGATGTCGTTCGGATCCACCGGGATCGGTGGGATCATCGCCAACCCGTTCGAGAAGTTCGGCCTGGCCGGCACCGACGGGCTGGTCAACCCGTTCGGCTACGACGGCTACGGGACGATTCCCGAGCTTGCCGTCGTCGCCTTCCAACTCACCTTCGCGGTCATCACCGTCGCGCTCATCAGCGGAGCGGTTGCCGACCGGGTGAAGTTCTCGACGTGGATGGTGTTCGCCGGGCTGTGGGTCACTCTGGCCTACTTCCCGATGGCCCACATGGTGTGGGGCGGTGGGTGGCTCTCGGCCAGCGACGGGGGCCTGGCGGCGGCGCTGTTCGGGGCGACCGACGGCAAGGCCGACGTCGTGCCGATCGACTTCGCCGGCGGCACCGTCGTCCACATCAACGCCGGAGTGGCCGGCCTGGTCCTGGCCCTCGTGGTCGGCTTGCGGCTGGGCTTCGGCAAGGTTGCGATGCGCCCGCACAATGTGCCGCTGACGATGATCGGCGCCGGGCTGCTGTGGTTCGGGTGGTTCGGCTTCAACGTCGGCTCCGAGCTGGCTCCCGACGGCACCGCGGCGCTGGTCTGGATCAACACGACGGTCGCCACTGCCGCCGCGATGCTCGGCTGGCTCATCGTCGAGCGGATGCGCGACGGGCACGCGACGTCGGTGGGGGCGGCTTCCGGTGTTGTCGCCGGGCTGGTCGCCATCACTCCGGCCTGCGGTGCCCTGTCGCCGCTCGGGTCGATCATCCTCGGGGCCATCGCCGGTGGGCTCTGCGCGCTCGCCGTCGGGGTGAAGTACCGCTTGCGCTATGACGACAGCCTCGACGTCGTCGGGGTGCACCTCGTCGCCGGCCTGTGGGGGACCGTCGGGGCCGGGCTGCTGTCGACGAGCACCGGCCTGTTCTACGGCGGCGGCATCCGCCAAACGGTCCTGCAGATCGTCATCGCCCTCGTCACGGTCGTCTTCTCCGGGCTGGTCACGCTCGGTGTGAGCCTCATCCTCAAGGCGACGATGGGCTGGCGGATCGACAAGGACGCCGAGACCGCAGGCATCGACCAACAGGAGCACGCCGAATCCGCCTACGACCTGCATGTCGGCGCCGTGGGCCGCTTCGCCGGACAGATCACGGAAGGAGCGGGCGCATGAAGCTCGTCACCGCCATCATCAAGCCGCACCAACTCGAGCCGGTCAAGGAGGCACTCGAGGCCTACGGCATCTCGGGCATGACCGTCAGCGAGGCCTCCGGCTTCGGGCGGCAGAAGGGCCACAGCGAGGTGTATCGGGGTGCCGAGTACACCGTGGACTTCGTGCCCAAGCTCCGCGTCGAGGTCCTTCTCGACGACGCTGATGCCGCCGAGGTCATGGACCTCATCGCGACGGCGGCCCGGACCGGCCGGATCGGCGACGGGAAGATCTGGTCGATCCCGGTGGACGAGGTCATCCGAGTCCGCACCGGTGACCGTGGCGTCGATGCCCTCTGACGGCACCGAGGTGGAACTCGAGCGGCAACGGCAGGAGGGCTTGCAGGCGGCACTCCCCACCGGCCTCGTGCGCCGCCGCCTGGACGTCGCCCGCACGGGGGATTTCGCCGCGGCGGGTGCTGGCCCGGCGCGTCGAATCGCCCTCGCCGCCCTCGTGCGGACCTGGTTGATCGACCGGTGGGCCGATGCCACGGCCGGGAGTTCGCCGGCCGGGGTGGCCCTGGCCATGGTCGGCAGCACTGCCCGGGGGGAGGCCGGTCCGCTCAGCGACCTCGACCTCGTCCTGCTCCACGACGGCCGATCGCCCCAGCAACGGCTCGACGAGCTGGCCGAGCGGCTCTGGTATCCCCTGTGGGATGCCGGACTCGTCGTCGACCATTCGGTCCGCTCCATCGCTCAGTGCCGGGACGTCGCCGCGACCGATCTGTCGGCGGCCGTCGGGCTGCTCGACCTCACCTGCGCAGCCGGTGACGAGGCTCTGGTCGGGGCCGCCCGGTCGGCCATCGCCCAGGACTGGCGGGCCAACGCCCGACGTCGCCTGCCGGAGCTGGCCGAGGCGGTGAGCACCCGGCATACCCGGATGGGAGACTGCGCCCACCTGCTGGAGCCCGACCTCAAGGAGGCCCGCGGGGGCCTGCGGGACATGACCGTCCTGCGGGCCCTGACGGCGGCCTGGCTGACCGACCGGCCGCACGGTGACCTCGATGTGGCGCACCGGCGGCTGCTCGACGTGCGCGACGCGATCCACATCGTCACCGGTCGCGCACGCGCACGACTGAGCCGAGACGATCACGAGGCGGTCGCCGCCCTGTTGGGCTATCCCGACAGCGACGCGATGCTCACCGAGGTCTCCCAGTCCGCCCGGGTCCTCGGGTATGCCGTCGACGAGACTCTGCGCCGCGCGCTGCAGTCCCAGCGGGCGCGGAAGCTGCGGATCGGCCCCCGCCGTCCCAGCCTCATCCCGATGGGCTACGGCCTGTTCGACCACGACGGCGACATCGTCCTCGGCCCCGGCGTCGACCCCGGCAACGACCCCCTGCTGGCCCTGCGCGCCGGGGTTGTCGCCG
>CAZNLX010000260.1:0-2652 GCA_964573925.1 uncultured Intrasporangiaceae bacterium | reverse complement strand
AGGAACATGCCGCGGACCTTGACCGCAGCGCCCGAGCGGCCCAGCACCCCGACCAGCCTGGGACTGCCGTCCGGGCCGAGCCGCCAGGCAGACAGGTCACCGGTGCCGAAGCGAACCAACGGGTACTCCGGCCGCAGCAGCGTGACGACCACCTGTCCCTCGCCCTGGGAAATCGGGGCGCCGGTGTCGAGATCGCACACCTGGACCAGCACACCCGGCGCGGGCAGCAGGCCGCCGCCCGGCTCGGTCTCGTAGCCGATGAGGCCGGTGTCGGCGGTGCCGTAGGCCATGAGGACAGTGGGGACCCGCTCGCGCAGCAGGGCACGCAGCGAGTCGGGCAGCGGCTCCGCGGTGACCAGGGCCCGGTGCAACCGCCAGCGGTCGCGCGGCAGGCCCAGTTCGTCGTAGCGGTCCATGATCGCCTTGAGATAGCTCGGCAGGCCCGTGTATGCGGTCACCCCCAGGTCCGCGACGGCCTTCGCCTGCAGATCCTGGTTGCCGATGCCGCCGGGCAGCACCCGCGCTCCGAGGGCGAGCGCTGCCTCCTCGAACATGGCCCCGGCGGGGGAGAGGTGATAGCCGAAGCAGTTGAGGACCAGGTCCTCCGCGCCCATCCCGGCAGCCTGAAGCGACGGTCCCCAACGCCATGGGTCCACTCCGTCGAGCTGGGGTTCGTAGATGGGGCCGGGCGACTGGAAGACGCGACGCACGTGGGCTGTCGGCGCGAGTGCACCCCCGAAGGGCGGGTCGTTCTGCTGCAGGGCCAGCACGTCGTCCTTGGACAGGATCGGCAAGGCCGACAACCCGTCCCGCAGGCTCTCGTCGGAGGCCAGGCCGTTGGCCGCCAGCCGGTCGGCCAGGGCGGGCACGAGGGCCCGACCCCGGGCGACGGCGGCGGCGACTCGGTCGGCCAAGCCCGCGGCATACTGTGCGACGGCAGCGTCCAGCGACGCAGTCATAAGGTGTTGTCCTTCCCCGCCAGAACTGGGACTAGGAGCTTTAGAGCCAGCGCTTCCGGCGCTTGTAGTGCTTGACGTCGCGGAAGCTCTTGCGGCTGCCGGAGTCGCCGAGGCCGAGGTAGAACTCCTTGACATCGGGGTTCTCGCGCAACTCCTGCGCCGAGCCTTCGAGCACGATCCGTCCCTGCTCCATGATGTAGCCGTGGTCGGCCACCTCAAGGGCGCGGCGGGCGTTCTGCTCGATGACCAGGACGGTGAGCCCCAGTTCCTCGTTGATCCGCTTGATGAAGCCGAAGATGTCCTTGACCAGCAGCGGTGCCAGGCCCAGGGACGGCTCGTCGAGCATGAGCAGCCGCGGCTTGGCCATGAGTGCCCGCCCGATCGCGAGCATCTGCTGCTCGCCGCCGGAGAGGTATCCCGCCACCCGGGCGGTCATATCGCCGAGCTTCGGGAGCAGGTGGTAGACCTGCTTGAGGTCCTCGGGCTCGCCGCCGCCGCGGAAGTAGGCCCCCGCGCGGAGGTTCTCCTCGACGGTGAGGTGCTCGAAGACGTGCCGACCCTCCATGCACAGGGCCAGACCCATCTTCACCCGGGCTGCCGCGTCGAGGTGGGTGATGTTCTGCCCGTCAAAGATGATCGACCCGTCGGTCACCTCGCCGTGCTCCGTGGGAAGCAGCCCGGAGATCGCCTTGAGCGTCGTCGACTTGCCGGCGCCGTTGGAACCGAGCAGGGCGACGATCTTGCCCTGCGGCACGGACAGCGACTGTCCGCGCAGGACGAGAATGACGTCGTCGTAGATGACCTCGATGTTGTTGAGGGTCAGCAGGTCGGGCGTCTTGGTCGCCGTGGCGACACCGGCACCGGCCGAGGGTGCCGCATCCGTGGGGGCCCCCGGTGCGGGGGTGGCCGGCGAACCGGCCACCCCCGACGGGTTCTGAGTCCCGGTCACGGGACCTGGTTCGCCGCGATCTCGACGAACTTGCCGCCCTGGATCTTGTAGATGCCAGAGCCGGTCGAGCCGCGGTGCGAGTCGGCCGTGAACTTCACCTTGCCGGTGCCGACGACGCCGCCGGTGTCGATGGCGTCCATCGACTCGAGGGCGGTCTTGATGGCCTCACCGGTGAGCTTGCCGCCGCCGGCCAGGGCCTTCTCGATGCCCTTGGCCATGACGTCCATGGTGTACCAGCCCTGGGCGTAGTGCAGACCCTTGGCGTCGAGCGAGGAGCCCTTGCTCTTGAGGTACTCGTCGATGGCCTTGCTGCCTTCCTTGCCCGCCGAGGCAGGGGCGAACGGCTGGATCATGACGTGGCCCTCGGCGTTGTCGGCGCCGGCGGTCTTGACGAACAGCTCGTCAGCGCACCAGTTGAGGCAGACGATCTTCATGTTGAGGTTGCCGGCCTTGATGTCCTTGGCGACCTGGGCGGCCGGGCTGGACACGTTCTGGATGACGATGTACTTGGCGCCCTGGGCCTGCGCCTGCGAGAGCAGACCGACGAAGTTCGGGGTCTTGGGCATCGGGTAGGCCTTGTAGCCCAGGTCGAGCTTCTTCTCGGAGATCCACTTCTCGCCGTCTCCGACCGGGGCCTTGCCGAACGGGCTGTCGTTGTGGAAGACGGCGACCTCGGCGCGGCCACCGGCGTCCTTGGCGATCCAGTTGAGCGCGACGCGCATCTGGTCGGAGTAGGTCGGGGCG
>CAZNLX010000259.1:0-2677 GCA_964573925.1 uncultured Intrasporangiaceae bacterium | reverse complement strand
ACGCGCGCGCCCTTCCGTCCTGCCGGTGGACTGAAGGGCTTTTTCGTGGGACGAGGACCTACACCGGCGCCAGACCTGCCCGACGCAACACAGAAGTGGTGACCACTGTGATCGACAGCCAGACGTCCACGAAGGCGTCCCCGGCCGACCTCGCCGCCCAGAGCCGCCAGCGCCCGGCCCCTGCCGCACCCGCGGCTCCCGAGCCCTGCACCGGCGCGCAGGCGCTCGTCAAGTCCCTTGAGGCGATCGGGGTCGACACGGTCTTCGGGCTGCCGGGCGGGACGATCCTGCCGGCATACGACCCGCTCATGGACTCGACGAAGGTGCGTCACATCCTCGTGCGTCACGAGCAGGGTGCCGGGCACGCCGCCGAGGGGTATGCCGCCGCCACCGGCCGCGTCGGGGTCTGCATGGCGACCTCCGGGCCGGGTGCCACCAACCTCGTCACCCCGCTGGCCGACGCCTACATGGACTCGGTGCCGATCGTCGCGATCACCGGTCAGGTGTCGCGCGCCGCGATCGGGACCGACGCCTTCCAGGAGGCCGACATCCGCGGCATCACCATGCCGATCACCAAGCACAACTACCTGGTGACCAACCCGGACGACATCCCGCGGGCCATCGCGGAGGCCTTCCACATCGCGAGCACGGGTCGGCCCGGCCCGGTGCTCGTCGACATCCCCAAGGACACCCTGCAGGCCCAGACGACCTTCCGCTGGCCGCCGGCGGTCGACCTGCCCGGCTACCGTCCGGTCGCTCGCCCGCACAGCAAGCAGATCCGCGAGGCCGCGCGGCTCATCGCGGCCGCTCACCGGCCGGTCCTCTACGTCGGCGGCGGAGTCATCCGCGCCCGGGCGTCCGAGGTCCTGCGCTCGCTCGTCGAGCTCACCCAGATCCCCGTGGTCACCACGCTCATGGCCCGCGGCACGGTGCCGGACAGCCACCCGCTGCACTTGGGTATGCCGGGCATGCACGGGTCGGTGGCGGCGGTCACCGGCCTGCAGAAGAGCGACCTGCTCATCGCCCTGGGCGCCCGCTTCGACGACCGGGTCACCGGGCAGTTGTCGACCTTCGCGCCGCACGCCAAGGTCATCCACGCCGACATCGACCCGGCCGAAATCTCGAAGAACCGGGTCGCCGACGTGCCGATCGTCGGGGACTGCAAGGACGTCATCGCCGACCTCATCGAGGCGATCGCCGCCGACCAGGCCGCCAACGGCAAGCCCGACTACACCGCCTGGCATGCGACGGTGGCCGAGTGGAAGCAGTCCTACCCGGTCGGTTACACCCCGATTCCGGACAGCCTCTCGCCCCAGTACGTCATCGAACGCCTCGGTGCCCTGTCCGGCCCGGAGGCGACCTATGTCGCGGGGGTCGGCCAGCACCAGATGTGGGCGGCACAGTTCGTCGAGTACTCCCGACCCAACTCCTGGATCAACTCCGGAGGCCTGGGGACGATGGGTTTCGCGGTCCCGGCGGCGATGGGGGCCAAGGTCGCCGAGCCGCACCGGACGGTGTGGGCGATCGACGGCGACGGCTGCTTCCAGATGACCAATCAGGAACTGGCGACCTGCGTCATCAACGACATCCCGATCAAGGTCGCCATCATCAACAACTCCAGCCTGGGCATGGTCCGGCAGTGGCAGACCCTCTTCTACAACGAGCGCTACTCCAACACCGACCTGCACACCAGCCACAACCAGGAGCGGATCCCGGACTTCGTCAAACTCGCCGACGCCTACGGCTGTGCCGGTTGGCGGGTCGAGCGGGCCGAAGACGTCGACGCGGCGATCACCAAGGCCCTGGAGATCAACGACCGCCCGGTCGTCATCGACTTCGTCGTCCACCGCGACGCCATGGTGTGGCCGATGGTCCCGGCCGGCGTGAGCAACGACAAGATCCAGATCGCCCGCGGGGGAGCCCCCCTGTGGGAGCGCGAAGCCTGACCCGGCCGAGACCCAGAGAGACGACCTGACATGCCCAAGCACACCCTGTCCGTCCTCGTCGAGAACAAGCCCGGCGTCCTGGCCCGCATCGCGGCGCTGTTCTCCCGCCGGGGGTTCAACATCGACAGCCTTGCAGTCGGCCCGACCGAGCACTCCGACGTGTCCCGGATGACCGTCGTCGTCGACGTCGACGAACTGCCCCTCGAGCAGGTCACCAAGCAGCTCAACAAGCTCGTCGAAGTGCTCAAGATCGTCGAGTTGGAGCCGCCGACGTCGGTCCAGCGCCAGATCGTCCTGGTCAAGGTCCGTGCCGACGCGACGAACCGGTCGCACATCGTCGAGACCGCGGAGCTGTTCCGGGCCACCGTCGTCGACGTGGCCTCCGACAGTCTGACGATCGAGGCGACCGGCAAGGTCGAGAAGATCCACGCGCTGCTCGGCGTCCTCGAACCGTTCGGGATCCGCGAACTCGTCCAGTCCGGGGTCGTGGCGGTCGGTCGTGGTCCCCGCTCGATTACCGACCGGGCGCTGCGCAGCGCCTGAACCGCGCCCCGGCACCCCGCGCCGCGAGGGTGACCACACGGCATACCCTGCTGTCCAACAAGCACCACCGAAGGGGCCGCCCTGCGGCCCGTCCTCCCGCCCAGCACCGAACCACAGCTAAGGAGTGGCCCCCGATGGCCGACATGATCTACGACGACGACGCCGACCTGAGCATCATCCAAGGGATG
>CAZNLX010000258.1:0-2680 GCA_964573925.1 uncultured Intrasporangiaceae bacterium | reverse complement strand
TCGGCGACCCGTTGCGGTGTTCCTGCCGGGCCGAACACGGGGCCCCAATAGTCACCTGGGTCGATCGACCCGTGCCGGTACGCCCTGGCCTCGGCGACCAGCTTGGTCGCAAGGACGCCGAGCAGGATCCGGTTGGCACGGTCCCGTGCCCAGGCGGGCAACCCCTCGCATGACCCGACCCACTCCGGATGAGAGGTGACCAGACGATCGCGCTCCTGCTCGGACAACGACGCGAACCAGACGGCAGCCGCATCCGGGTCGGCCGGAGGTGCCGAGACGTCCGAGGTCCCCACGGACGTCCCAACCGAGCCGGAGACGCGGGCGGCATACCGGGTGGTGGCCGTGTCGAGGCGGGCGGCGAGCCCGACCAAGGCGGCGCGATAGTCCGCGCAGGCCCGTTCGGCGGTTCGGGCGGCCGCCAGCCGCGCAGCCGCCCGCGCGGCTTCACCCGCCGGATCGAGGGGAACCCCGGCCGCGATGACCGACCCGTCATCGCGAAGCTGTGCCCCGGCGGTCCGAGCCTGATCCTGCGCCCGGTCGGCCAGTCGTTGGGCGGCCCGGACGCCCTCGGCCGCGTTCCGCAGGGCAAGCCCACACTCGTCCAGCCCATCGGCCAGGCAGCCCGCCAGCCGGAACACCTCGGTATGCCGTCCGCTCGCCTCCCGCTGCGCGGGCCCGTCCCACTCGGCGGACGCGGGCGCCAGCCCGGCCAACTCGGCCGTTCCGCGCCGGACCTGCCCGGCCTGCCCGGTGAGCCGGCCGGCGAGGGCGAGCATCTCCTCGGGGCGGGCCGCCCGAAGGTGACCAAGGCCTGCGCTCAGCGCGGTCGAGGCGCTCATCGGCGCAGGTCGCCGTCGACCCAGCGATAGGCCGCGGCGGCACTGCCGAGGCGCCGAGCCTGCCCGCTCAGCGCGGCCTCGAGTTCCCCCAGTGCTTGCGCCCAGCTCGGGCCGAGCGCGCCCCCGCCGGATCGGGTCGAGGCCGCGAAGCCGGGCAGGCAGGCCCCGATCGACTCGAGGTCACGCCCGACCGCCGCCGGAGCAGGCAGCCGACCGGACAGGCCCACGAGGCCGTCGGCCAGAGTGTCGAGAGAATCCGGGCACACGCGCAGGTACACCGCCGGCTCCTTCTGCCATCGGTTCACCCATCACCCGTGCCGGTGACTCTAGGTCACCGGCAGCAGCGCGCGTTCGAGTTGTCCACAGCCCCTCCGAGCCCGGACGCGACTCGTCCCGCCCGCTGGAGTGAGCGGACGGGACGAGGGCGACCCGCACGGGGTCGGCGCCACGGGGTCGAGGCGTGGCACCGTCGAGGAACGGTCAGGGCAGCTCGGGGATGACCAACCGTTGACCGGCGTGGATGGCCGGGGTGTTGAGGCCGTTGGCCAACTGGAGTTGGACCACGCCTTCGGAGATCGGCAAGCCCGGCAGCTGAGCGGCCGCGATGCCGGAGAGGGTCTGGCCGGCCTGGACCGTGACGGTCCGGACCGCCGGCGCCGTCCCGCCGCGCGCCGCCCCGACCGTGCCGGCGAAGAGGAGCACCGCGAGCACCGCCACGACGAGGCCGAGGACCAGTCGCCCGGCCCCGGTCAGCCGCAACGGAGCCCTGCGCAGGGGGCGAGCCGGCACCGGCGGCGGAACGAGCCGAAGGTGCGACCGGCGCTTGCCGGGGGCAACGGGAACGGTGACGACATCCCAGGCGGCCAGGGCGCTCATCGGGCTCTCCTTGTCGGTGCGGGGCCGAACCTTCGCGGGTGCGGCCGACGGTCTGTTCGAACGTGCGTCCGACAGAACGCGTGTTCGATGTCTAGCACACTCGTTCGAGAAAGTCGAGACACGCCTCGAACAGATGTTTGGCACATTCGTCCGAACGACATACCCTGTGTGCATGGACGCAAGTCCAGCAGGGACCACTGACAAGGGGTCTCCGAGACGGGTCCGGACCGGAGGTAGGAGCCATGGCTGACGTCACCCAGCTGCCCGAACGTGAGGGCGACGGGCTCACCGTGCGGCAGCGACGGGTGCTCGAGGTCATTCGCAATTCCGTTGACCGGCGCGGATATCCGCCGAGCCTGCGAGAGATCGGTGAAGCGGTTGGGCTGACCAGCCCGTCGAGTGTCGCCCACCAGCTCGCCGCCCTCGAGCGCAAGGGCTACCTGCGGCGCGACCCCAACCGGCCGCGTGCGCTGGAGGTGGTGTCCCCCGAGGCCAAGGCGACCGACCGGGGCTACCGCGGTTCCGGCGGGATGCCCGTCCACAGCGCCGACGCCTGGGAGCACGGCGAGGCACAGGACGCCGAGACCGACTCCGGGGACGCCAAGCCGACCCCCTCCTACGTCCCGGTCGTCGGTCGGATCGCCGCCGGTGGCCCGATCCTGGCCGAGGAGGTCGTCGAGGACGTCTTCCCCCTGCCCCGACAGATCGTCGGCGAGGGCCAGCTCTTCCTGCTCAAGGTCGTCGGCGACTCCATGGTCGACGCGGCCATCTGCGACGGCGACTGGGTCGTCGTCCGGCAACAGCCGACGGCCGACAACGGCGACATCGTTGCGGCGATGATCGAGGGCGAGGCCACCGTCAAGACCTTCCAGCGCAAGGACGGCCGGGTGCTGCTCATTCCGCACAACCCGGCATACGAGCCGATCGACGGTCGCGATGCAAGCATCCTCGGCAAGGTCACCGCG
>CAZNLX010000257.1:0-2691 GCA_964573925.1 uncultured Intrasporangiaceae bacterium | reverse complement strand
GCTCGCGGGCATGATCACGCCGGCGCAGGCGGCACCCACGTCGCCGAACGTCGACGGCAACGCTGCGGACGGCCCGAGCGCCGACCGTCCGATCATCGACATCCTGGGCGTCTTGGGTGCCCCTGCTGCTCCCGCTACCCCCGCTGCCGGGGTCGCGGACGTGGCCGCCGTTCCCGCCGTGGGCCCGGTCGTCACCGCCCCGTCGTCGGTGGCCGGTCTGCCGAGCTTCGGCGCCCTGGGCTTTCAGACCGTCGCGGCCCCCGCGGCGGCACGCGCCTCGCGCAGCACGACGACCGCTCGCACCTCGCCGACCGGTGCCGCAGTGCCCGCCCCGGCCGCCGGCGGATCGATCATCGCGATCGCCGCGAGCCTGACCGGCATTCCCTACCGCTACGGCGGTTCGTCGCCGTCGACCGGGTTCGACTGCTCGGGCTACACGTCTTATGTCTACAAGCTTGCCAAGGGCATCGTCCTGCCGCGCACGGCCGACGGTCAGCGCCGGGGCGCGACCAAGGTGTCCAACCCGGTCCCGGGCGACCTCGTCTTCTTCGGGATCCCGGCGAGCCACGTCGGCATCTACGCCGGCAACGGGATGATGTATCACTCGCCGCGGACCGGCTCCGTGACCCAGCTGGCCAAGATCTACACGTCGAACGTGACCTACGGCCGCTACTGAGACTGACACGCGAATGGCCCCGCCCGATCCGGGCGGGGCCATTCGCGTGTCTGGCCCTCGACGGAGTCTCTCCTCGCCGCTACCCCGCGGGTATGCCGCGGCGTCTTGCAGCGGGCGGCGGCACTCCGGATCCCGGCCGGCCAGCGACCACCAACCGGTGCACCTCCACCCATCGTGCGTGCGAGGTCATGAGAGTCGCTAGTAGCCGGGCTGTGCTTCGATGTGGGGTTCAAGCAACAGCGCGCATTCCCGGGGGGCGATTGCTGCGTGGTGATCCACCAATCCCCCTGACCTTTCCTGGGCGGTAGCCGATTGTGGACACCCTAGCGGTTCATCGGAATCGAGGTGTCGTGGGACCCAATTCGACACCGGGGCCGCAGAAGGTTCGTCGAGACTTCGGAGCGGGGGACGGGCAGCTCCTGAGGCCAGTGCATGGTTCAGGTCGATGGGGTCGATCCCAAGCTGCTGCGGAAGGACACTGGATCCGGCTCGCGCCGGGAATCGCAATGGGTACGTGGGCCAAGGTCGAACCATCGGCTAGTGCTGGCGACTTTGTAGTCCAGGTCGCTGACCTGCACAAACGTTTGGTGCCCCCGGCGCGAATCGAACGCGCGACACCCGCTTTAGGAGAGCGGTGCTCTATCCCCTGAGCTACGAGGGCGGGGGCGCGGCATACCGTCCGGGGACGGGCCGACGCGGGAGCCATTGTGACAGCCGCCCCCACGGGCGGGCCAATCCCACCGCGCGAGCCCGGCGCGCTCCGCGCGGGACGTCCTCATGGCATGCCGTCGGCGCCCGGCGCCCCGCCGCACCAATCCCGGCGCGCGAGGCGAGCCCATGGCATACGCCGACCCCACCGCACACCAAGCCCACCACACGAAACCCGGCCGCCCACGGCGTGCGCACCCGGGTCCAAGCCCGGCCCCCGGTTAGCCTGACCCGGTGAGTGTTGCGCAAACCATCGCCGGCTGGGCCCGTGAGCTGTCGGACGTCGGCGGCCGCAACACGCTGCTCTGGGCGCCGGACGGTGCCGAGCGCGCCGGATACCTCGACCTCACCACCGCCCACCCGGGCGGCGTCTCGATGCTGCTCGCCGGGCGCCCGACGAGCCTGTCCGACCTCGTCCGCGAGGCAGCCGCTTTCGAGGAAGCCCGCGAGACCGCCCGGCGTATTCACGCCAAGGGCGTCGAGCTGCGCGACGAGCGCGGCATCGTCGCCGGATTCGTCGCCATTGGTGTCGCGACCTGGGACCCGCCGCGAGCCCGCGCCGTCGTCGAAGCACCGGTGCTCCTGCGCACCTGCACGCTGCGCCCGACGAGCCCGGCGCACCACGACTTCGACCTCGACCTCGGCCCCACCGTCGAGGTCAACCCGGCCCTGGTCAACTACCTGCGCTCGGTCGCCGGGATCGCCGTCGACCCGGTCGCCCTCGCCGCCCTCACCCGGCTCAAGGGCTCCTCGGGAGGCTTCGACCCCTACCCCGTGTATGCCGCCCTCGGTCGCCTCTGCACCGACCTGCCGGGGTTCGCCGTCAGCCCCAGGCTGGTGTTGGGGACCTACCCCTACGGCAAGCCCGACATGGTCGCCGACGTCAGCGGGCACGCCCAATGGCTGGCCCAGGTGGACCTGGTCGCCGCCCTGGCTGGTGACGAGGCCGCAACGGCACGGTTGCGCCAGGCCCTGCCCGACCCCGCGGAGGCCCTCGACGCCGAACGCGAGCTGCGCGTGCTGGACCTCGACGCCACCCAGGAGTCGGTCATCGAGGCGGTCCGCGCCGGCCGCCAACTCGTGCTCACCGCCCCGGCTGGCACCGGCAGCACCCAGACCGTGGCCGCCCTCGTCGCGGCGCTGGCCCACGACGGTCGGCAGGTTCTCTACGTCACCGCCAAACGCCGGGGCCTGGAGGAACTGCGCGACCGGCTCGCCGCGATCGGCCTGGGCGACCTCGTCCTCGACCTCACCGGCGCGGGGGAGGACCGCCGCGCCGTGGCCGCCGAACTTGGGGCCGCCCTCAC
>CAZNLX010000256.1:0-2691 GCA_964573925.1 uncultured Intrasporangiaceae bacterium | reverse complement strand
GGCGCCCTCCTCGAGCATGAGCGCCTCGTCGACGCCGGCCTCGATCTTGATCGTGCCGTCGTGCACCCAGGTCGCCCACGGGTCCGACCAGCCCTCGACCCGATAGGACCACCAGCCGACCCGGTCGGCCTGGACCTCGACGTTCCACAGGGACAGCCCGACGTTGACGCACGTCATGGGGTAGTGGTGCTCGGCGCCGGCCGGGTCGACGAGCACCGCGGTCGCGTTGACGGCGTCGTGGCCCTCCCGGAACACCCGCGCCTGCACCCAGAACGCCTCGTCGACGACCGACTTGGCCGGCCGCCGGCCGCCATCGACGCAGGGGAGCACGTCGGTGACGGGGATGCGTCCCAACGGCTCGACGCCGGGGTGCAGCGGGTTGCCCGGACCGGGGCTGGCTGCGGGGCCGACGGGTGCCGCCAGCGCGGCGGGCGTGAGGGTGGCGGTCACGAGTCCGAACCTACTCGCTCCCCGGTGCCGGGGCGATGCTCGGCAAGGAGACACCCAGTGGAATGTAAACGTTTGCCCACAGGACCGTCAGAACGTGGTCGAGATTCCGGAGGGTGCCCGCCGGGGCCCTATAGTTCCGCGAGTGAAGGCCATCCGCCGATTCAACGTCCGCACCGTCCTGCCCGCGCCGATCGCGGCCCTGGGTGACCTCGCCCTCAACCTGCACTGGTCCTGGCACCCGCGCACGCGCGACCTGTTCCAGTCGATCGACCCGCAGCGGTGGGTGGACGGCCACCAGGACCCGGTGTCGTTGCTCGCCAGCCTCAGCGCGGGCAAGCTCGCGGAGCTGGCCCGCGACACCGCCTTCGTCGCCCGGGTCGACGAGGCCAAGGAGTCGCTGGACCATTACCTCGACGCGCCGCGCTGGTACCAGCAGTGGGCCGCCGAGCACGAGACGGCCGACACGACCAGCCGGGCCCCGCGCTCGATCGCCTACTTCAGCCCCGAGTTCGGCATCACCCACGTGCTGCCGCAATACTCCGGCGGCCTGGGCATCCTCGCCGGCGACCACCTGAAGTCGGCCTCCGACCTCGGGGTCCCGATCGTCGGGGTCGGCCTGTTCTACAAGACCGGCTACTTCACCCAGTCGCTCAACGCGGCCGGCTGGCAGCAGGAGTCCTACCCGGTCTTCGATCCCGACGGGCTGCCGCTCGCGCTGCTGCGCGAGGCCGACGGGCGCCCGGCGACGGTCGAGCTGCGCCTGCCCGGCACCCGCCTGCTCAAGGTGCACATCTGGAAGGCCCAGGTCGGCCGCATCCCCCTGCTCCTGCTCGACTCCGACGTGCCCGGCAACGACGACGCCGCTCGCGACATCACCGAGGCCCTCTACGGCGGCGGCGGCGACCGGCGGCTCGAGCAGGAGCTGCTGCTCGGCATCGGTGGGGTGCGGGCCCTGCGGCTGTGGTCGCGGATCACCGGGGCACCCGAGCCCGACGTCTACCACACCAACGAGGGGCATGCCGGGTTCCTCGGCATCGAGCGCATCTCCGAGCTGGTCCGGGACCGGCGGCTGACCTTCGACGAGGCGCTGGAGGCGGTGCGGGCCTCGACGGTGTTCACCACCCACACCCCCGTGCCGGCCGGCATCGACCGCTTCCCCGCCGCGCGGATCCACGTCTACTTCGGCGGCGACTGCGCGATGAGCGGCATACCGCTGGACCGACTGCTCGCCCTCGGCGCCGAGGACTACCCGGGTGGTGACTCGGGGATGTTCAACATGGCGGTCATGGGGCTGCGGCTGGCCCAGCGCGCCAACGGGGTCTCCCTGCTGCACGGGCACGTGAGCCGGGAGATGTTCGACGGGCTCTGGCCGGGCTTCGACGTCGAGGAGGTGCCGATCGCGAGCATCACCAACGGCGTCCACGCCCCGACCTGGGTCGATCGGCGGATCTTCACCCTCATGGACTCCCAGCTGGGCACCGACGATCTCGATCGTGACCACGCGTGGGACCGGATCCGCAACGTCGACTGGGACGCCCTGTGGGCGGTCAAGCGCGAGCTGCGCAAGCAACTGGTCCTCGAGGTGCGCAAGCGCACCCGGGCCTCGTGGGTCCAGCGCGGGGCGTCGCCGGCCGAGCTCGGCTGGGTCGACGACATCCTCGACCCCGACGTGCTGACCATCGGCTTCGCCCGCCGGGTGCCGACCTACAAGCGGCTCACCCTCATGCTGCGCGACCCCGACCGGCTCAAGCGGATCCTGCTGGACCCCAAGCGCCCGGTCCAGCTGGTCATCGCCGGCAAGTCCCACCCGGCCGACGACACGGGCAAGAAGCTCATCCAGCAGATGGTGCAGTTCGCCGACGACCCCGAGGTGCGCCACCGGATCGTCTTCCTGCCCAACTACGACATCGAGATGGCCCAGGTCCTCTACCCAGGCTGCGACGTGTGGCTCAACAACCCGTTGCGGCCGTTCGAGGCGTGCGGGACCTCCGGGATGAAGGCGGCCCTCAACGGCGGGCTCAACCTCTCGATCCTCGACGGCTGGTGGGACGAGTGGTACGACGGCCAGAACGGTTGGGCGATCCCCACCGCCGACGGAGTCCTGGACCCCGACCGGCGCGACGACATCGAGGCCGCCGCCCTCTACGACCTCATCGAGAACTCGGTCCGGGTCCACTTCTACGACCAGAACGAGAACGGTCTGCCCCTGCACTGGGCAGGGATGCTCGTGCACACGATGCA
>CAZNLX010000255.1:0-2703 GCA_964573925.1 uncultured Intrasporangiaceae bacterium | reverse complement strand
CCAGCACGGCGGGATCGGCGAGCTGGACGATCGGCAGGCCCTTGCTCGTGTGGTCCACGACGGTCGCCGGGAAGTCCTCGCCGACCCGGCCGACCAGCACCGCCGCCTCGACGGCGTCCGTGCAGGCTCGCTCCACCGCCGAGGCCCGTCGGTCGCCCTCAGCCATCAGCCGCGGCAGCTCGGGCAGCGCGGCCCGAGCCCATTCGGGCACCTCTTGCCCAGCGCAGAGGGCGGCGCAGACCACCAGCCCGAACCGATCCACGAGGCGTCGCAACGGTGCGGTCACGTGGGCATAGGGGGACGCGACGGCCGCGTGGATCCGTAGCGCAGGCAGCACCCCGTCGAAGGGGGTGTAGCCCGCCCCACGGAAGAGCGAGGTCGCCTCGTGGATGACGGCGAGGTGTTTCGGGTTGTCCCTATCCAGGCTGCGTAGGAAGTCCCCGTACCGCTTGCCCTCCGCCCAGGGCACTCCTAGCGCCCGGGCCTGCCGACGGAATCGGCGAACCGCTTCCTTGTCGGGCGCGGGCATCGTCCGCAGGATACCCAGACCCCCGGCGAGCATCATCTCCGCGGCAGCCATCCCGGTCATCAGCGAGATCTGAGCGTTCCAGTCCTCCGCGGGCAGCGGAGGCCGGTATTCCAGCCGGTAGCGCCCCGGACCCTCGTGGACGACCTGTTGCTCGGGCATGGGCAACGACGCCCCGCCGCGGGCGGATTCCAGGGCGGCCCGCTTGCCGCCGATCTCGCGCAGCAGGCTCACCTGTTGGTCCGCGGCACCGGCCCCGGCCTGCCCCTGCACCTCCCCGTAGTCTCGCCGCGCGGCACTGCGCACGAGGGCCCGCGCCACCGTCGAGGCCGTCACCGTCCCGCCCTCGTCCAGGCGGAAGTCCCACACGTATGCCGGTCGCACCACTCCCGGCAGCAGGCTCGCCGCTGCCTCGGACAGAGCCGGCGGGTGCAGCGGCACCCGGGCATCCGGTAGATAGATCGTCTGCCCACGCCGCCGCGCCTCGACATCGATCGCGCCGCCCGGTGCGACGAAGGCCGGCACGTCGGCGATGGCGTAGCGAACCCGGTAGCCCGCCCCGTCCCGGGCCAGCACCATGGCCTGATCGAGATCCATCGAGCCGACCGGATCGAGGGTCCAGAAGCCCAACCCAGTGAGGTCGGTCGACGGTGGGGACAGCCGCTCCTGAGCCAGGGCCACCTCGGCCAGGACCTCGGTCGGGAAGTCCGCAGGCACGTGCAGGTCGGCGCGGATCGCCTCGAACCGCCTGGCCAGCGAGCCCGGCTCGGTCGCCGCCGCGGGTGGCGGACCGGGACGATAGCTGACGACGCGGCTGGGCATGCGGCACAGCCTAGAGTGGCGGCCGTGCCCATCTCGCCCGCGAACCGCCGACCCGGGGGTTCCCGGACCCTCGAAGCGGTGCTCGACCTGGTCGACGTGGCACGCCCCCGGTGCGGCCAGGTGGTGGTCGTCGCCGTCGACGGCCCGGCCGGGTCGGGCAAAACGACGCTCGCCGGTGCCTTGACCGCCCGACTGACGGCCCCGACGGTCCAAATGGACGACCTCTTCCCCGGGTGGGACGGCCTGGTCGCGGCACCGGGGCTGCTCGCCGACCAGGTGCTCGAGCCGCTGGCGCGAGGTGAGCGGGCGGCATACCGGCGGTGGGACTGGTCGGCGAGCCAATGGGGTGAGCGAGTCGACGTACCGGAGACCGACCTACTCGTCGTCGAGGGCTGTGGGTCGACGCTGCCGCCCGCCGGGGACTACGCCGCGGTCAGGGTCTGGGTGGAAGCGGACCAGGCGGTGCGGATGGCCCGCGGGATCGCCCGCGACGGAGAGGTCTTCCGTCCGCACTGGGAACGATGGGCTGCGCAGGAGCAGACCCTCTTCGGCCGGCACCGCACCCGAGAGCTCGCGGACCTTGTCGTGGACACGACTCCTGGACGCCGTCAAGTCACCGTCGCGGTCCGGTGAGCCCTCGCCGGTGGGGCGTGCCCTAGCCTTCCGGGCATGGAACCTGCCGACATGACCGACGCTGTCTCGGCATCCATGCGCCACCGAACCGGCCGGAGCGTTCCCGAATGGGTGGACCTCATCCGCGCCCAGGGACCCGATCCGTTCGACCAACTCGCCGTCCGCACCTGGCTCAGGGACGTCCATGGGGTCCCGCAGAACAGTCAGTGGGCTATCGCCTTCGCCGCCGCCGAGCAGGCCGGCTGGGCCCGTCCGGACCCAAGCGGCTACGCCGACAGCCTGTATGCCGGCCCGCGCGTCGCCCTGCGCCCGCTGCACGATGCGGTCATCGCCCTCGCGCTCGGGCTCGGTCCGGACACCGAGGCACAGGGCCGATCGACCTACATCCCGGTGGTCCGGCGGACCCAGTTCGCCGCCGTCGCCCCTGGCCCGAGAGGCACCCTGCGGGTGGGGCTGCGCTTTCGCACGACGGTCCCGCACGACCCTCGGCTGGAACCGGCCAAGGGGTTTGCGCAGGCCACCCACTCGATCCACCTGCCCGGCGATAGCCCGCCGAGCGCGGCCGGGACGCTCGAGCCGACGCTCGTGGCGGCATACGCACAAAACGGATGACCGGCACGCTGCCCCGCCGGACCGCCGCCGGGTGGGTCGCCCTCGGTGGCGCTCTCGGCACGGCCGCGCGCCTGTTGGTCGATGCCCTCGTCGGGACGCCGGCGGGTGGC
>CAZNLX010000254.1:0-2712 GCA_964573925.1 uncultured Intrasporangiaceae bacterium | reverse complement strand
ACGTTGCCGAAGAAGCGCACCGTCTCGTGGTCGAAGGTGCGGGCGAGCGCAGTCGCGACCGATTTGATGCTCGTGTGGTCGGGCGCGACGCCGTAACGCAGCAGGCCATAGGGCGCCGGGAGCCGGTCGACCAGGTCGACGCTCACCGGCACGTCGGTCTGACCCATGAGTGCCTGAGCGGCGAACAGCCCCGAGGGCCCGGCCCCGACGATGACGACCCGACGGGTCCGAGGTGCGGTCATGGGGGCCTCCCCGCTCGTGTACACGACGATGTGTCGGTCGCGAGCCTAGCGAGCCGCCGCGAGCTTCACCCGAGGAGCCCTCCGGGGAACCGACCGGCGATCTGATCGCTCACCTTCGCCAGCACCGGCCCGAGCACGGCGAGGATGAGCACGTATGCCGTCGCGACGAGCCCGACCTCGCGGTAGCCGGCGCCCACGGCCAGGCCGGCGATGACGATCGAGAACTCGCCACGCGGCACGAGGGTGAGTCCCGCTCGCAGGCGACCGCGACGGGCCACCCCGTCGCGGGACGCGGCATACCAGCCGGTGAGAGTCTTGCCCAGGATTCCGGCGAGGCCGAGGACGGCGGCCAGGCCGAGGTGTGGCAGCAGGCTGGCCGGGTCGGTCGTGAGGCCGAAGGTGACGAAGAAGATAGCGGCGAAGAGGTCGCGCTGGGGGCCGAGGATGCGCCGTGCCCGGCTTGCCAGCTGTCCGGGGATGGCGATACCGACGAGGAAGGCGCCCACGGCCGCGCTGGCGCCGAGCAGGTGCGTGGCGGCCGCCACGAGCAGGGTAAGACCGAGTACCCGCAACATGATCTGTTCGTCCGAGTCATGGCTGAGCAGAGCGCCCAGTCGATCGGAGGCCTTGGTCGCCGCCAGCAGTGCGAGCGACACCGCCCCAACCGCGAGAACGATGCCGGCGAGCGCCTGACCCGGCCCGCCGCCGGCGAGGACGACGAGCAGGATCGGCAGGAAGACCGCCATCGCGAGGTCCTCGAGGACGAGCACGGAAAGGATCGCCGGCGTCTCGCGGTTTCCCAGACGGTCGAGGTCGACGAGCAGCTGGGCGACGATGCCCGAGGAAGAGACCCAGACCAGTCCGCCCATCGCGACGGCAGCAGGCCACGGCAATCGAGCCAGGAGCGCGATGGCCAGACCGGGAACGAGGTTGAGCAGGAGGTCGACGACGGCCGAGGGTCGGTGTCGAGCAAGGCTCACGGACAACTCGCGGGGCGAGAACTCCAGCCCCAGGGTGAGCATGAGCAACAACACCCCGATCTCGGCCGCGACGGCGACGAAGCCATCCGACGCCGAGACCGGGGCGATGCCACCGTCGCCGAAGGCGAGCCCGGCGAGCAGGTAGAAGGGGATGGGCGACAGGCCGATCCGGCGGGCGAACAGGCCCAGGACCGAGACTCCGACCAGCAGGACACCGAGTTCGAGGAAGACCAGACCGAGATGATCCATCGCCGACGGTCACTCGTCGTCGGTCGGCTCGGGCACCGGTAGCGGGTCGTCCTCGGGTGACATGGCCAGCAGGTGCGCGAATTCGGCCAGACCGGCGCGGCTGCCGATGGCCACGACCACGTCACCCGCCTGCAGCCGCGCGAGAGGGCCGGGCGCGGTGCGTACCTGGTCACCGCTCACGATCGCGACCACAGAGCATCCGGTCCGGGTGCGGGCCTTGCTGTCGCCCAGCCGTCGCCCGTCGTAGCGACTCCCGGGGGTGATCTCGACCCGAGCGCTGAGCAGCCCGGGGACCTCCCGGGTGAGGTCGGCGAGGCGGGCGGTCACGCGTGGTGCACCCAGCAACTCGCCCACTGCACCGGCCTCGTCGGCCGTGAGCTCGACCCGGTGGGCCACTGCGTCCGGATCGTCGGTCCGATAGGCGAGCAGTTCGGCCGCACCGTCGCGCGAGACGACGATGGCCAAGGGAGCACCACTGGCAGTGGTGGCGTCGTAACGAACGCCCACACCGGGAAGGAGGGTCTCGAGGAAATCCACGCCACGATGACATCACATCCGGGACCGGGGCCCCAGCCCCTCGCATGAGCGGTCCAGAAGCACCCACAGCGGCCACCAGCGCAGGTCGGCGGCCGAGGGCTGCCCGCAAGGTCCATGACAGGAGGGTCCGGAGGCTGTTGAATTGTCGCCGTGAGCACGATCCGCCGCTTCGTCGTCGCCATCGGGGCCATCGGCGTGGTGACGATCCTCGGCGTCGCCGGCTACATGGTCCTGGGCTTCACCTTCCTCGAGGCGCTCTACCAGACGGTGACGACCGTGGCGACCGTGGGCTTCCGCGAGGTCCGCCCGCTGTCGACTGCGGGCGAGCTGTTCACGATCGTGCTCATCACCCTCGGGGTCGGGGTGGTGCTCTACAACCTCACCGTCATGGTCGAGACCATCACCGAGGGCGAGGTCCGCAGGTACTTCGAAAGGCGCCGGATGGACAAGCGCATCACCGCGATGAGCGGGCACGTGATCATCTGCGGTCACGGGCGCGTGGGCCGATCGGCCCGTGAGCACCTCAAGGCCATCGGGGCCAAGGTCGTCGTCGTCGACACCGAGGCCGAGCGGGTCATCCACCTCGAGGACCCTTATCTCATCGGCAACTGCACCCAGGACGAGGTCCTGCGTGCGGCCGGCATCGAGCGGGCGCGCGCCCTCATCGCCACCCTCGAGACCGACGCCGACACCGTCTACCTCAC
>CAZNLX010000253.1:0-2720 GCA_964573925.1 uncultured Intrasporangiaceae bacterium | reverse complement strand
CGATGAACTTGCTCGACGTCCCGGTCGTCGAGGGTGGGGTCAAGCTCGGCGGCCACCTCGTCGCGGTGCCCCGTGAGGTGCTCGCCAAGGCCAGCGGCGGCCGGGTCACCCTCGGCGTCCGCCCCGAGGACCTCGACCTGACGACCGACGGCTCCGGCCTCGAGGTGACCGTCGACGTCGTCGAGGAGCTCGGTGCCGACGCCTACGTCTACGGCACTCCCGAGGGCGTCTCGCAGGTCGACACCGACGGCGACGGTTCGGCATCGAAGAAGCCGTTCCTGGCCCGGGTCGACGGGCGTCGGCCTCCCCAGCGCGGCGAAAAGATCCGCCTCGTGCCCAAGGCCGGCCACATCCACCTCTTCGACGCCTCGACCGGGGTCCGGCTCAACGACTGACACCGCTCGGGTATGCCGCGGGCGCCCGCCGCGCGGCATACCTCGCGCTGACGGTATGCCGCGGTCGGCACCTTCGCCCGAAGGTGCCGACCGCGGTACTGTCGGGGCAACCCTGCCCGGCCCACCCGCCGTCGGCACCCGTTCCGGAAGCGAATCGCCCCCGTGGCACTCGAAATCACCTCCGCTCGCCCCGATCCGGCACTCTTCGATCTCCCGTGGTCGGTGCCCCTGGAGGACTGGCCGCAGAACCATCTGGCCGCCCTCCCCCGAGGCATCTCGCGACACATCGTCCGGTTCGTCAAACACGCCGGAAGCGTTCTGGCCGTCAAGGAGATCAAGGCGGACATCGCCGCGCGCGAATACGCGATGTTGCGCACGATGGGCCGGATGGGCCTGCCGTGCGTGACTCCCGTGGGTGTCGTCACTGGGCGCGTCGATGCCGAGGGGAACCCACTGGACGCCTGCCTCATCACCCGGCACCTGCAGTTCTCGCTGCCCTACCGTGCCCTCTACTCCCAGTCGCTGCGCCCCGACACCGCCGCTCGTCTCATCGACGCCCTCGCCGTCCTGCTGGTCACCCTGCACCTCGACGGCTTCTGGTGGGGCGACGTGTCGCTGTCCAACACCCTGTTCCGGCGCGACGCCGGAGCGTTCGCGGCATACCTCGTCGACGCGGAGACCGGCGAGATGCACCCGCACCTGTCCGACGGCCAGCGGGAGCACGACCTGGAGATCGCCCGGGTCAACATCGCCGGCGAGCTCATGGACCTGGCCGCCGGCGGGCTACTCGAAGACCAGACCGACCCGCTCGAGACGGCCACCGAGATCGTCCGTCGCTACCACTCGTTGTGGTCGGAGCTGACCGGGGTCGAGCGGTTCGAGACCGGCGACCGGTGGCGGGTCGACGAGCGGATCCGCCGACTCAACGCGTTGGGCTTCGACGTGGGCGAACTGGCCATGTCCACCGACATCAGCGGCATGACGATCCAGATTCAGCCCAAGGTCGTCGACTCCGGGCACCACAGTCGGCGGCTGCTGCGACTGACCGGTCTGGACGTCGAGGAGAACCAGGCCCGCCGGCTGCTCAACGACCTCGACTCCTTCCGGGCCGCCAGCGACCGACTCGGTGACGACGAGGGGGTCGTCGCCCACGACTGGCTGGTCAACGTCTACGAACCGGCCGTCCGGTCCGTCCCGCGGGAGCTGCGCGGCAAGCTCGAGGCGGCCGAGCTCTTCCACGAGCTGCTCGAGCACCGCTGGTACCTCTCCGAACGGGCCGGCCGCGACCTTCCGTTGGCCGACACCACCCGGGACTACGTCGCGACCGTCCTGCCGGCCAAGCCGGACGAGCAGGCGGTCCTGGGCATCGACACCCGGGCCTTGCCAGTGCTCGGGCCCTCGCTGGACCTCGACGAGTAGACTCGACGAGGCAAGTCCGACAATTCGCCTCAAGGGGGACGCGTGACCGACCAGCCAGATCCGACCCGCGCGATGGACGATTCCGGCCCACGGCCCGCGCCGCCCCCGCCACCCACTTCCCCGTATGCCGCGCCGCCGGCTCCTCCGGCCGGCTACCCCTCCGCTGCTCCGACCCAGCCCCCGGTCGGTCCCTACGGCGCGCCCCCCGGCTACCCGGCGGCATACGCGCCGATGGCTGCCCCGCCGATGATGTACGGGACCCCGCACCCGGCCATCGCCTCGTGGGGCCAGCGAGTGGGCGCATCTCTGATCGACGCGCTCTACGCGCTGCCCGGCGTGGTCATGTACCTCGTCGGCCTCGGACTCGCTGCGACGAATGCCCCGACGACGTCACGGAGCGGCATGGTCGTCACTTCGGGGAACCCGGGCCTCGCGACGGCCGGCTTCGCCGTGTTCGGTCTCGGGTTGGTCTATCTGTTCGTCATCGGCGTCTACAACACCCTCATCCTTCAGGGCCGCACCGGCCAGACCTGGGGCAAGCGTCGCGTTGGCCTCCGGATCGTGCGCCAGGACAACGGCCAGATCCTCACGATGGGGAACAACTTCCTGCGCTACCTCTGCCACTACCTGGACGGCGCCGTGTACATCGGTTACCTGTGGCCGCTCTGGGATCCGATGCGGCAGACCTTCGCCGACAAGCTCATGAAGACGGTCGTCGTCAAGGAACGCTGACCGCCGCGACCGGCCTCAGCGCACGCGATCCTTGTAGCGCACATGGGCCGGGGCTGGCTCGATGAGGATCTGGCCGAAGAGCAGCACGACGAACAGGGCAAAGGTCAGCACGTGCACCACCGTGCACCACAGGCAGATCGCGTGGATCTTGAACAACTCGGCCCACACGAGGTA
>CAZNLX010000252.1:0-2728 GCA_964573925.1 uncultured Intrasporangiaceae bacterium | reverse complement strand
ACGCGATGAGAGTCGCGGTCAACGCGGCCATCCCGGAGGCGAAGGCGACCGCTTCCTCGGTGCCTTCGAGGCGGGCCAGCGCCCGCTCGAAGCGGTCGACGTTGGGATTCCACAACCGCTGGTAGACCAGGGTCGCCGCCGCTTCCCCGCGCCCGCCCATGGCGAGGGTCTCGTATGCCGCCCCGCCGGCATCGAGGTCGGTGATCGGGTAGGTGCTCGACAGGTCGATCGGGGGGACGTGGACGCCGAGAGCCACCAGATCTTCGCGGCCGGCGTGGACGGCTGAGGTGTCTGCGCGCATAGTTCAGTGTCGGCAATCCGCGACAATCACTCCAGAGATCCGTCAATCCTTCGGAAAGAGGCCGGCTGTCTCGCGTGATCTTCGGTCATGCCGGTCTAGAGTGGGCTCGTGCCGAACAACCCTCGCCAGCTCACTCCCGGCCCGGCGCCCCGCACTCCGGTGCACGTCGACGAGGTCGACCTGGCCATCATCGAGGCCTTGGTCGACGACGGGCGGATCCCCAACGTGGCCCTGGCCCGAAAGGTCGGGATCGCCGAATCGACCTGTGTCGGCCGGGTCCGCTCCTTGCTCTCCCGCGGGATCCTCGCGGGATTCGCCACCCGCGTCGATCGCGCCAAGCTCGGTTACCCGATCGAGGCGATGGTCGCCGTGCGCCTGGCCGGGACGGATCGCCGACGGGTCGACGAGTTCGGCGAGCACGTCTCACGCCTGCCCGGCGTGTTGGCGGCATACAACGTCAGCGGAGCCGACGACTTCCTCGTCCACCTCGTCGCGCAATCTCCGGACACCCTGCGCGGCGTGGTCCTCGACCACCTCTCCGGGCATCCAGGGGTCGTCCACGTCCAGACGTCGCTCATCTTCCGCAGCCACGAGGGCCGCCGGAGCCTTCCCTGGGTGAGAACTCCGGCCTGACGGGCCGGCCTACCGGCGCGGCGGTTTCTGCTCGACGAGGGTGTCGGCGATCTTGTCGTGCAAGCACTGCCGGCGGGGGTCCCAGAGCAGCCAGAGCCGGTCCGCGATCAACGCCGGGTTGGCCAAGATCCCCAGCACCGGGACCAGGCTCAACAGGCCGAGGACGAACTCCAGGGCGCTGCGGCGCAGGGCTTCGACGACGGTGAGCGGGCCGGACCGTCCGACCCGCCTGACCCGGATGCCGAGAGCCATCTTGCCGAGGGTGGCGCCCCACCTGGCATGGAAGACGGTCTGGTAGAGCAGCGTGAGGACCCCGGTGATGAGGGCGTAGGGCAGCAGGCTCGCGCTCATCCGAGAGGTGATGTCGGCCATCAGCCGGGTGACCTCGAGCGTGTCGTCCGGGTTCTCCATCATCGTGCGGAGCAGGTCGAGATACCACGACATGAAGTCCCGCAGCCAGGGGAAGGCGACGATGAGCGACACGACGCCGAGGATGAGGTTGTCGAGCATCGCGGCGAGCAGCCGTTGCCACCACTGAGCCAACGGTGTGCCGTCGGGAGCCGTGGGCCCAGCCGGTCGCCACTGATAGGTCGGCGCGGCGCCGTAGTCCCGACCCGCGGGAGGCTGACCGTAGGGCGTCGGTCCCGGTGGATAGGCCGGCGGATAGGCCGGTGGGTATGCCGGTGGCTGTCCTGGGTGACTGCCCGCCGGGGGCGCCGTCACGGACGGTGCGGAAGCGGCATACGGGTCGACGGTCCGTCCGATCGTCGACGACGCGGCCGTCGGCGACTCCTTCGGCACCGTCCGGTCGGTCCACAGGATCCCGTCCCAGTAGCGCAGGCGGCTGGGGTCGCTCGGATCGTCGTACCACCCCGAAGGCTGTGTCATGGACATACCCTCGCACGCCCGACCCGCCGTGCGCGGCGTCGAGCAGGCATGACTGCGGAGCAGGGGCATAGACTCATATGAGCAGATCGTCGGACTTGGGGGGTGCTGGTGAGCCGTTCGGACGTTGTGCGCTCCCGGCTTGAGGCCATGGCCGGCACCTCGCTGCCGGAATACCACCTCTTTGAGCGGGCCGAGACGACCGTCAACCTCGACCCCCATGAGGTGTTGTTCGACGTCGGGGTCCGTGATCGTCGCCTGTTCTTCGTCATTGAGGGCGTCCTGTCGATTGCCATCATCCCGCCCAACGGCCGCGAATCGATTCGCCGGTTCGCGGGCGTCAGCGACCTCATTTCGGCAGTCCCGCCGCTCGGACATCCGGTCGCCGCACCGTTGCTCACCGGCGCCACCCCCGTCGGGAGCCCCAGCGCGCTCACCCACTACCGAGCGCGCGCGATCACCAGGGCCAAGCTGAAGGCCGTGGACTCGGCGGTCTTCTGGGAGTTGGCCGGCCGCCATCGCGCGTGGCATCACCTGGCTCTGCTGTCCTTCCTCGCCTCGGTCGCCCTGCATGAGAAGCGAGAGCGTGAGTTGCTCACCCTGTCGGCCGAGGAACGCTACCTGTTGCTCGTCGCCGAACGCCCGGAACTGCTGGGCCGGGTGCCGCAAAAGGACCTGGCCCGCTACATCGGGGTGACCCCGGTGGCGATGAGCCGTATCGTCGCCCGGATCCGCTCCGGTGCGGTCAGCCCGCGCACCCGCGAAGATCTGGCCGACGCGGCCACCCGACGGGCCACCGCGAGGGGGACCGCCGGCGGGTCCTGACGCCGTGACCGAGCCCGCCGGGTCACCGCCGCATGGAGGCCGGCTGTTGGCGCGGCATACCCTTGACGATCGTGACCTCGCGCT
>CAZNLX010000251.1:0-2731 GCA_964573925.1 uncultured Intrasporangiaceae bacterium | reverse complement strand
GGGTGTTCTACATCTTCGGCGCCTTCCTCATCTGGACGGCCTGGAAGTTGGCCCGGGAGGGTGAGAGCGACGACGACGAATACGAGGAGAACGCCTTCCTCAAGTTCGTCGAGCGGCGCTTCCCGGCGACGAGCGCCTTCCACGGGACCAAGCTGTCGATCCGCGAGAACGGCAAACGCCTCATCACCCCGATGTTCATCGTCATCCTCGCCCTGGGGACGACCGACCTGCTGTTCGCCCTCGACTCCATCCCGGCGATCTACGGACTGACCAAGGAGCCTTACCTCGTCTTCACGGCGAACATCTTCGCCCTCATGGGGCTGCGCCAGCTCTACTTCCTCATCGGCGGGCTGCTCAAGCGTCTGGTCTACCTGTCCATCGGTCTGGCCGTGCTGTTGGCCTTCATCGGGGTGAAACTCATCCTGCACGCCCTGCACGAGAACAACCTGCCGTTCCTCAACGGCGGCCACCCGATCCACGGCGTCCCGGAGATCCCGATCTCGGTGTCCCTGGGCGCCATCGTGCTCATCCTCGGGGTCACGACGGTGGCCAGCCTGGTCAAGTCCTCCCGCGACCGGGCCGCGCAACCGGCCGAACTGCCCGAGGAAAAGATGGTGGCGGCCGGCGAGGACGACCAGCCCGTTCTCTGATCCGCTGGCGCGGCGGCGTCAGCCCGGACGGCAGCCCGACCGACGGGTCGGACAGCCGCCGCACTGGCCCGTGGGGCACGCGAAGGTCGCCGACGCGGACGACAGTCGTCCGGTGAGGCGCAGGTGGTCCAGGGCCGCGTCGACGTCCGACTCCGAGAGACCGGTATGCCGCGCGATCTCCTCGCGGGTCCCCACGCCGTCCTGCACGGCCGTCAAGACGGCGCGAAGCGGACCGACCGACGCGGGCACCGACCCAGCGAGACGGATCGGGGTCATGTGACCATCCGTCCGATCTGGAAGACCACCACGGCGAGCACCCAGGCGACGACGAGCTGCAGGCCCACCCCGAAGCCGGCCCAACGCATCCCGATCTCCCGGCGCTGGGCTGCCAGGGTGGCCACGCACGGGGTGTAGGAGAGCAGGAAGACGAGGAAGGCCAGCGCGGCAGCGTGCGGATGCCCGCCGGACGAGACATCGAAATCCCGACGGATCGCTTCGCCGAGCCGGCCCGGATCGGCGTCTCCGGCCTCATCGATGGCGGCATACGTCTGAGCCCACGAGGCGATGACCGCCTCCTTCGCGACGAACCCGGTGACCAGTGCTCCCGCGCTCTCCCACTGGCCGAAGCCGGCGGGTGCGAAGACCGGAGCGATGCTCCCGGCCATGGCGGCATACGCGCTGTCCTGGACCGGCGTCGACCCCAGGGCGTGATCGCCGCGCACCGGGACGCTCTGCAGGAGCCAGACGACGCACACGGTGGCGACGATGATCCCCGATGCCGTCTTGAGGAAGCCCTGCAGCCGAGTCCAGGTGACTGCCCAGGTCACCCGTCCGGTGGGCCGCTGATAGGGCGGCAGGTCGAGCAGGAGCGGTTCGGCGAGCATCGTGCGCCACAAGGTGCGGCGCAGCAGGAGGCCCACGCCGATGACGAGCAGGATCGAGGCGAGGTACATCGCGAAGACGACCGTGCCGGCGTGGGCGTCGAAGAACGTCGTCCCCACGAGGACGTAGACGGTGAGCCGCGCTGAGCACGAGGTGAAGGGGACGAGAAGGGCGGTCAGCACTCGCTGTCGCGCCCCGCCGAGCACCCGGGTCGCGGCGATGGCGGGGACATTGCAGCCGAATCCGACGATGAGCGGCAGGAACGCCCGGCCCGGCAGCCCGAGCGCGCGCATCATCCGATCGGCGACGACCGCGGCGCGGGCCAGGTAGCCGGAGTCCTCGAGCAGGGCCAGCAGCGCGAACATCACCGCCATGAGCGGGACGAACGTCAGGAGCATCCCGACGCCGCCGATGATCCCGTCGACGACGAGCCCGACGATCAGGGGGTGGTCGGCGTGCAGAGCGGCCAGGAGCGATCTCGCGCCGGAACTCACCGGCCCGGAGAACAGGGCGGCCAGCGCGTCCTGCAGCGGGGCGGCCACGGTGGTCGTCGCTTGGAAGACCAGCCACATGACGGCGAGAAACACGACCGGACCCCACACCCGAGACACGACGACGCGGTCGACTCGGTCGGTCCAGGTATGCCGCGTGGCCGCCGAACGGGTCTGCGACTGCGCGACAGCCTGCTGGGCCCAGGCGAAGCGCTCCTCGGCTCGGTCCAGGTCGTCGGACGCCTCGACGGGGTGCTCCCGCGGGGCCGGTGGCGGAGTGTGCAACGCCTCGGCAACCTCCTGGCCCAGCGCGCTCAGGCCGACCCGTCGCCGTGGGTCGACCGGCACGACCGGCACCCCGAGGGCACGCTGCAGCCCCACCGGGTCGACGGTGATCCCGCGCCGGGCCGCCACGTCGATCATCGTCAGGGCAACGACAAGTCGAAAGGCGTGCTCGCGCAGTTGCGCGACGAGGTAGAGACTGCGGGCCAGGTGGGTCGCATCGGCGGCGACGACGACGACCGCCGGACGCACCTGCGAATCCGGGGCCAGGACCAGGTCCCGGGTCAAGGCCTCGTCGGGCGACACGGGGTCCAGCGAGTAGGCGCCGGGCAGGTCGACGAGGTCGTATGCCGCCCTGCCGGGGACCTCAGCCCGAACGTCGCGGCCGCGTCGATCCGCTTCGGCGGCGACGGCTTGACGCTCGGG
>CAZNLX010000250.1:0-2733 GCA_964573925.1 uncultured Intrasporangiaceae bacterium | reverse complement strand
AACAGAAAAATTGGAAACTACCAACATCTGATTTTTTCATGCATGTTCGCAAGCAATTCAATAAGGAAGACACAAATGCACTAGGGCTTGTCTATACATGCGACAGGTATATAGCCTTCACAAAAGAAGCAGCTGACTTTGTGCAGCCTCTTTATGATGAAGAAATCAAGAGATTAGAGGAACGTCACTCAATATGGTTGTCGTCGTTAGACTATAAAGTCGGTGACACCATATTAGGTGTGAAAATCACCGATATAGGTAGGAACCCGAACGGGACTGCAAGTTACTATACAGAAGATGGAGGAGACATCCATGAGCACTCAATAGAGTGTTTTACGGAGATGGTATTACCTGCATATGTTCAGAAAGTGTCTTTTGACATTTTCGGACGTATCTCATATTTATATAATGATACGTGGAATGACCGACTGGGTAATTTCACGGACAGTTTCTAACTAAAAGTATCCTTTCCTTTGTATTACAGAGTAAAGGATACTCTTCTTTTCTTTTAATCTTTTAATATTGCGACATGGAAAAATATTACAGATGGAGCGACACAGTTGTCGACTCCACAGGAGAAAGCAATTCTTCAGCTATTACTATGGGAAACGACCCATATAATGGCGGAGAAAATTTTAAAGTGTTGTGTGAAAACATGACAGGTGATTGGACAAACCCTATTGCTGATTGGCTAGACGGTTTGTGTACAGAGATTACCGCAGAAGAAGCGGAATCTTATATGTAATCCTTTACAAGGACTTATCATATTGATATGTGGTAAGTCCTTGTTTTTTTTGTTTTGTTTTAACTTTTTAAAATTTTATATAGATTATGGTCACTATACGAATCGTCGGAAACGACAAACATTGTTATTCATATAACAGTGTATTTTTTACAAGTGCTACCGAAGCAAACGCTTGGTATGCAGAACAGAAAAATACAGTTCTTGCCTCTTTGACAGAGGAAGAATTATTGATAGAGCCATACAAATGGCAAAGTCGTAAAATTGCAGTAGGAGATACACAAGAGTACTTATGTAGGGCTTACACAATGTATTGCGAAGGTACGATGACTGTGCATGAAACCGCAATAGTGACTATCAATGAGCAAATCATTGAAGCTCCTTTTGCAGAAAGTCTTAGCCTCACAGACAGAGACAAACTGTTTGATTGGCTTATGGAGACGGTAAGAGAAAAAGTACTAAAAGGAGACACAATCACTACGTTGTTAGTGAATGGTGTTTCACCTAAGTACTTTTCGCTTATGTATCTGTTTAACAGCGTCAAAAGCGAAGATTTTCATCTTCTGCCATTTGAAACGGCAGTTAAATATGCGTTTGACGCATATGCACACCAAAAGAACAAACCCATGCACTGCCAACCAGTACAAAATGCAGTCCACATGGCTGCTCTGGAGGTAGTGCAAGAACATTACCGAGCACTGGTAAAACTTTCTGATGCTATTAAAAGCATCATATAGTAACTAAATCTGTACAAGGACTTATCATCTCAATTTATTGATAATATCTATTGATGATATATGATAAGTCCTTGTTTTTTTTTGTACTTTTTTTTGTTTTTTATAGCATAACATTACAAAAAAATGGAACATTACTTGGAGTTAGGTACAATTTTTCGTATCTTTGTCCTATGATATTAACAAATTATAGTATAAAGTAATATGAATAAAAAAGTGATACAAATCCCTTCTTTTATCAAATATCTTAGTGAGTTCATAGATGACTTACCAGATAATTGTATATTAGATAAGGGTAAAATAGGTGCAGGAGGCACGTCAGTTGCGATACGTAATAGTGAGAACTACATTATAGCAGTACCATTCTTATCATTGATAGAGAATAAGACTGCTCAAAATGATAACTTACTTGGTGTACATGGAAAAGTTAAGGATAATGATATCTTAAAATATCTTAATAATGATACCTATCCTAAGAAAATAATGGTAACATATGATAGCTTATGTAGATTGGTTAATATGATTGACCCTTCGGAGTATAAGTTATTGATAGATGAATATCATTTACTATTTACATCATATTCATTTAGATATGAAGCTTGTATATGTGTACTTGAAAATTACACTAAGTTCAAATCTTTTTGTTTTATGACTGCAACAGTATTAGAAGATGATTTCATCCTCGCTGAACTCTCCCATATTCCTATTGTGGAATATATATGGGATGACGTAGAGGAGGTAACTATACACTCTATGAGATGTAGTCAATCAGTTATACCAACAGTAGCAAATATTATAACTCAATATTTAGATGGAAGATTATCAGGTAATGCCTATTTCTTCGTCAATTCAGTTGAGTTTATTGCTGAAATGGTTAAACTATTAAAACTTACTGATGATAATACCAGAGCAGTCTGGTCTACATACAATAAGTTTAAAGTAGGATTAAAGAATGGTAGGACTGATGATGTAACTGCTAATAGAAAAATTAACTTCTTCACAAGTAAATGCTTTGAAGGAGTAGATTTATATGATAAGGAAGCACGTATCTATGTAGTAAGTGATAAGTCTAAGGCACACACGCTTATAGATATATCTACCTCAATTCAACAGATTTCTGGGAGAGTTAGAGATAGTTTATATTTAAAAGATATATATCACATATTCACTACAACAAGATACGATATAGACCTTACTTACGACCAATATAAACAAGCTACAACTAAGATTGTAGATGTTTCTATTAAAGTAGCTAAG
>CAZNLX010000249.1:0-2737 GCA_964573925.1 uncultured Intrasporangiaceae bacterium | reverse complement strand
GGATGCCCTTGGAGTCCTGGATGTTGACGACGGCGTTGCTGATGGTGAGGGCGACCTCGACCGAGAGCAGTGCGCCGACGAAGTTGAGGATCGCCGACAGCGAGACCGCGGCCTTGGGCTTGAGGGCCCCGGTCGCGATCGACGCCGCCATGGCGTTACCCGTGTCGTGGAAGCCGTTGGTGAAGTCGAACGCCAAGGCGACGACAACGACCAGGGCGAGGATGATGGTTGCGGTGGTCACCCGCTCATGATGATGTTGGCCCCCCCGTGACGCCAAGACGAAAGTCCTGAGACGTTCCCGATAACAGCGCGTAAATAGGCCTGCGCGCCAAGGTTTCCTGTGCCGTTAACATGCCGTTCACCGAAGGAGGATCTGGACCCCATGGCCTGCGTGTTCTGCGCGATCGTCGCGGGCGATGTGGCGGCCGACATCGTCCTGGACACCCCCGATCTGCTGGCCTTCCTCGACACCCGTCCGGTCTTCAAGGGACACGCGCTGCTCATCCCGAGGCGCCATGTCGCCACCCTCCCGGACCTGCCCGATGACCTTGCGTTGCCCTTCCTCGCGGCGGCTCGCCGGTTGGCCTCCGCGATGGTCGACGGGCTCGGCGCCCAGGGCAGTTTCGTCTGCCAGAACAACGTCGTCAGCCAGTCGGTGCCGCACCTGCATCTGCACGTTCTCCCGCGCACCAAGGGCGATGGGATGCGCGGGTTCCTCTGGCCGCGGCTGCGTTACGACTCGCCCCAAGAGCAGGCGGAGTATGCCGCCCGCCTCCGGTCCGTCCTCTGACCGGACGACGTCGCGGGGCATCGTCACCCGGCTCGCGCGGCATACTCGCGCAACGCACCGGTTGACCCGGCGGCGCTAGAACTGCACCCGCTGCGGGTGGGCATAGATGCTGAAGCCGGTCCCGCTGAACCCCACGAGCGTCAGCCCCACCTCCTCGGCCAACTCCACCGCGAGGGAGGAGGGCGCGCCGACCGCGGCCAGCACCGGTATGCCGCCCAGCCGCGCCTTCTGCACCACCTCGAAGGAGGCCCGGCCACTGACCTGCAGCACCGTCCCGGACAACGGCAGCCGGCCCTCCCGCAGGGCCCAGCCGACCACCTTGTCGACCGCGTTGTGCCGCCCCACGTCCTCACGCAGGCACAACAGCGCCCCGTCGGCCGCGAGGAGTCCCGCCGCGTGCACCCCGCCGGTCCGGTCGAAGAGTGTCTGATCGGCGCGCAGGCGCTCGGGGAGCCCGATCAGCACTTCGGCATCCACCGCCCCGCAGTCCAACGGAACTCCCGGGACGGCGCGCACGACGTCCTCGATCGAGGTGGTCCCGCAGATTCCGCAGGCGCTCGTCGTCGTCACCTGGCGTTCGGCCCGACCCGGCGGCAGCGGCACCCCGGCCGCCAGCGTCGCGTCGACGACGTTGAAGGTCTGCTGCCCGTCCTCATCGGTGCCGGCGCAGTAGCGCATCGTCGCCAGATCCTCGGCGGCCCGGACGATGCCCTCCCCGACGAGGAAACCAGCCACCAGATCGAAGTCGTCGCCCGGCGTCCGCATCGTCACGGTGAGGTCGCGCTGCTCGCCGGCCCAGGACCGCAGCCGGATCTGCAGCGGCTCCTCGACCGCGACGACGTCCTCGCGGACCTGGGGAGGTGCGCCCGCGGCATACCGCAGGGGTCGCACCCGCCGCGTCACCCGAGCCATAGCAGGACACGGTATGCCGTCCAGCCCGCGGGCGGGTCTCTCGCCACCGGGAGCGGCCCGTCTAGCCTGGTGGGTCGTGAAGCCCTTCCTCCTGCTGGCCATCCGGGCCGAGGATGCCGCCGCGGACGACGAGTACGCCTCGATCCTGCGGCTGGGCGGCCTGGCAGCGGGCGACCTGCACCGGATCCGGATGGAGCAGGCGTCCGCAGGGGATCTGGACCCGACGGCATACAGCGGGGTGATCCTCGGCGGCGGTCCGTTCCAGCGCAGTGATCCGGACTCGACCAAGTCCGATGTCCAGGTGCGCGTCGAGGCGGAGCTCGATCGGCTTCTCGACGTCGTCGTCGAGAAGGACCTGCCGTTCATCGGGCTGTGTTACGGCATCGGGATGCTCGGGGCGCATCAGGGTGGAATCGTCGACCGGTCCTTCGGCGAGCCGGTCGGACGGATGCCGGTGACCGTGACCGCGGCCGGGCAGGCCGACCCGCTCTTTGCCGGGCTGCCCGAGACGTTCGAGGCGTTCGGCGGGCACAAGGAGGGGCTGTCGGTGACGCCGCGGCACGCCACCGTGCTCGCGACGTCGCAGGCGTGCCCGGTGCAGGCCTTCCGGGTGGGGGCCAACGTCTACGCGACGCAGTTCCACCCCGAGCTGGACGCCGAGAGTCTGGCGACTCGGATCGATGCCTACCGTAGTTACGGGTACTTCCCGCCGGAGGAGGCCGAGGCGCTCAAGGCGGTCGCGCGGGAGCGGGATGTCCAGTGGCCGGCCACGATCCTGCGCCGCTTCGTGCAGAGGTATGCCGCTCCCTGAGCCCCGTTGTCGGCTGCGTCGGCGGGCGGGCGGCAGACGCTGGCGTTTGCACTCTCCTAGGGAGAGTGCCAATAATGGCGTTAGCACTCTCCCTGCGAGAGTGATAACTCACGGCCACCTAGGTGAGGTTCGGCCCGCTGGCGCGGCAAGGAGCGCCGGTATGCCGCTCCGTCCGTCGCGGGCACCGCGTGGCCATCCCTTCGTTTCGCGTGGGAGGAACCACC
>CAZNLX010000248.1:0-2744 GCA_964573925.1 uncultured Intrasporangiaceae bacterium | reverse complement strand
GGTCCAGATCATCATCACGGTCTACGCCCTCAACCCCGACCACCAGTACGACGTCCTGGCCATCAACGCCGCCAGCGCCTCGACGCAGATCTCCGGCCTGCCGTTCAGCGGTCCGATCGGTGGCGTCCGGGTGTCCTGCATCGACGGCCAGTGGGTCGCCTTCCCCAACTTCTCCGACGCCGAGCGCTCGACCTTCGACATGGTCGTCGCGGGCCGGATCGTCGGTGACGACGTCGCGATCATGATGGTCGAGGCCGAGTCCACCGAGGTCACCTGGGACCTGGTCAAGAACCAGGGCAAGCAGGCTCCGACCGAGGAGATCGTCGCCGAAGGCCTGGAGGCCGCCAAGGCGTTCATCCGGGTCCTCTGTGAGGCCCAGGCCGACCTGGCCGCCCGCGCGGCCAAGGAGACCATCGAGTTCCCGCGCTTCCTCGACTACGAAGAGGACGTCTATGCCGCGGTCGAGGCCTTCGCCAAGACCGAAGCCGCGCAGGCGCTGACCATCGCCGGCAAGCAGGAGCGTGAGGACCGGCTCGACGAGATCAAGTCGGCCCTGCACCTCGAGCTCGTCGGCGACACCGACGGCTCGCACGAGGGCCGGGTCGGGGCGTTCTCCGGGCGGCAGAAGGAGGTCTCGGCGGCATACCGGGCTCTGCAGAAGAAGCTCGTCCGCCAGCGGATCCTGCGCGACGAGGTCCGCATCGACGGCCGTGGGCTGCGCGACATCCGGGCCCTCGGCGCCGAGGTCGAGGTGCTCCCGCGGGTGCACGGTTCGGCGATCTTCGAGCGCGGCGAGACCCAGATCATGGGGGTGACGACGCTCAACATGCTCAAGATGGAGCAGCAGCTCGACACGCTCAACCCGCAGACGCGCAAGCGCTACATGCACAACTACAACTTCCCGCCGTTCTCGACGGGTGAGACCGGCCGGGTGGGGTCGCCCAAGCGACGCGAGATCGGTCACGGGGCGCTCGCCGAGCGGGCCCTCATGCCGGTCCTGCCGACCCGCGAGGAGTTCCCCTACGCGATCCGTCAGGTGTCCGAGGCGTTGGGCTCCAACGGCTCGACGTCGATGGGTTCGGTCTGCGCGTCGACCCTGTCGCTGCTCAACGCCGGTGTGCCGTTGCGCGCGCCGGTGGCCGGCATTGCCATGGGCCTGGTCTCGGACACGGTGGATGGTGAGACCCGGTATGCCGCGCTCACCGACATCCTCGGGGCCGAGGACGCCTTCGGCGACATGGACTTCAAGGTCGCCGGCACCCGCGAGTTCGTCACGGCCATCCAGTTGGACACCAAGCTCGACGGCATCCCCGCCTCGGTGCTCGCCGGTGCGCTGACCCAGGCCCGTGAGGCCCGGCTGCACATCCTCGACGTCATGGGCGAGGCCATCGACGCCCCCGACGAGATGAGCCCGTTCGCCCCGCGGATCATCACGGTCAAGGTGCCGGTCGACAAGATCGGTGAGGTCATCGGCCCCAAGGGCAAGATGATCAACCAGATCCAGGACGACACCGGTGCGGACATCTCCATCGAGGACGACGGCACCGTCTACATCGGCGCGGTCGACGGGCCTTCCGCGGAGGCGGCGCGTGCGGCGATCAACGCCATCGCCAACCCGCAGATGCCCGAGATCGGCGAGCGCTTCATGGGGACGGTCGTCAAGACGACGACCTTCGGCGCGTTCATCTCGCTGCTGCCCGGCAAGGACGGCCTGCTGCACATCTCCGAGGTGCGCAAGCTCGTCGGTGGCAAGCGGATCGACTCGGTCGACGACGTGCTCAAGGTCGGCCAGAAGGTCCAGGTCGAGCTCAAGGAGATCGACCCGCGCGGCAAGCTGTCGCTCGCGGCGGTCCTGCCCGAGGGCGATGGCGAGAAGTCCGAGGCCCCGGCCGAGGGCTGAGTCGCACCCGGCACGTCCCCGGCGGGGCGGCATACGAGATGTCTCGTATGCCGCCCCGCCGGCGTTTCTCGGGAGGTCGGCTGAGCCTGCTGGTGGATTCCGTGGGCCGCAGATCGTGGCAGAGTGAGGGGTCCACCCCGACCAGCCCCTGACGGGATTCCGCGATGACCGCAACCACCGGCTCGACGCTGCGCCGTGGCGTCGCCGTGGTCGCGCGCGGAGTCCGCGAGCAGCGCCGGTGGTTCGCGTTGGCCGTGCTGGGCTCCACGGTCTACGGGGTGATGACCGGGCTCATGGCCTGGGCGATCGGTTGGGTCACGGCGACCATCATCACCCCTGCGGTCGCAGCCCGTGCGGTGTCGGCTGGGCAACTGTGGACCATGGCGGGAGTCATCGTCGGGGTGGTCCTCGTCAACGTCGCCGGGATCATCCTGCGGCGCACCGCGGCCGGCTTTGCGATGTACAACCTCGGGGCGGCATGCCGGCGGCGGGTGACCCGGCAGTATCTCGACCTCCCGTTGCGCTGGCACCACAAGCACCCGTCCGGGCAGTTGTTGTCCAACGCGAACGCCGACGTCGAGGCGACCTGGAACATCTTCGCCCCGCTGCCGATGGCGCTCGGGGTCGTCGTCATGCTCGTCTTCGGCGCCGTGCAGATGCTCGTCGTCGACCCCGTCCTGGCCGCCGTCGGGATGATCGTCTTCCCCCTGCTCTTCCTCGCCAATGCCGTCTTCCAGCGCCGGATGTCGCCCTTGGTCACTCGGGCGCAGCAGTTGCGGGCCGAGGTGTCCGAGGTGGCCCACGAGAGCTTCGAAGCGGCACTCGTCGTCAAGTCGATGGGCCG
>CAZNLX010000247.1:0-2745 GCA_964573925.1 uncultured Intrasporangiaceae bacterium | reverse complement strand
CTGTCCGCGGGGACCTGGATGGTCAGGTCGCCCTGGGCGACCTTGAGCGTGAGATAGAGCCGCTCCACTCCCTTGATCGTGCGGGTGTTGATTTCCTCGATCAGTGCCGCACCGTGGTGCGGGTACACGACCGTCTCGCCGACCTTGAAGACCATATGGTGTTAACCCCTTTCGCGACTCTCAGGATACCACGGCAGCACCGACAGCCCCACCCGAATCCAGGACGTTTGCGCAGGTCAGAGGCCATGTCGGGGGCCTTTCGGGGCCGAGATGGCCCTTGACAAGCCCCCGGTCGACGTGCATCGGCAGGGGCGCCCCGCAGCCGTGGGGGACCGGCACACCTCCCCGGCCACCGTCCACCCCCCTTCGGTATGCCGCGCGTTCACCCGGACGTGTCACGAACCACCCCCTCCCGGCGGGACCCGGCGAGGGGCCAACCGCTACGCTGTGCCCCGTGAAGCGACTCCACCGGGCCATCGCCGCGACCGGCGCCGTGGCAGCCACCGCCGCCCTTTCCGCCTGCTCGTTCTTCTCGCCGGTGCAGACGGATAACAAGTACATCCCCGCCGACGGCGTCCCGGTGCAGATGGGCGCGATCGCGGGCCGCAACCTCGCCATCGTCTCGGAGAAGGCCGGGGGTCCGGGCACCCTCACCGGGGCCGTGCTCAACCAGGGCGACAACGACGCCCAGGTCAGCTTCCTGACCCGTGCACAGGCCGAGGCCGGCGGAACCTCCACCGCCGTGATCAGCCTTGGTGGCCGCGAGACCAAGCCCATCCAGGGCGTCGTCTTCGACAAGGTCCCCAGCGCTCCCGGCACGATGACCGAGATCTACCTGAAGACCTCCGAGGGCAAGCAGCTCGTCTCGGTGCCGGTGCTGGCCCCCAACGGCTTCTACGAGCAGTTCAAGCCCAAGGCCTGATCGTTTCGCAGCGCGACTCCGCCGGGCCGGCAACGGCGCGGCGGAGTTCGTCGTGTGACGACCGGACGGTCAGGGCTCGAACTTGTAGCCCAGGCCGCGAACGGTGAGGATGTGCCTCGGGTTGCCCGGGTCTGGCTCGACCTTGGCCCGCAATCGCTTCACGTGCACATCGAGGGTCTTGGTGTCGCCCACGTAGTCGCTGCCCCACACCCGATCGATGAGTTGGGCACGGGTGAGCACCCGGCCGGCGTGGCGCACCAGCAACTCGAGCAGTTCGAACTCCTTGAGCGGCATGGCCGTCGTCCGGCCGTTGACCGTGACGACGTGACGGTCGACGTCGATGCGGACCGGGCCGGCCTCGACCGAGGCATCCACCGGCTCGTCGGCCTCGGCCCGGCGACGCAGCACGGCCCGGACCCGGGCCAGGAGTTCACGCGCCGAGTAGGGCTTGGTGACGTAGTCGTCGGCGCCCATCTCCAAGCCGACGACCTTGTCGATCTCGGAGTCCTTGGCCGTGAGCATGATGATCGGGACCCCGGACTTGGAGCGCAGCGAGCGGCATACCTCGACTCCGGACAGCCCCGGGAGCATGAGGTCGAGCAGGACGAGATCGGCGCCGTTCGCGTCGAACTCGGCCAGTCCCTCCGGCCCGGTCGCCGCAACCGCAACGGTGAAGCCTTCGCGTTCGAGCAGGTAAGACAGCGGGTCGGAGAAGGACTCCTCGTCTTCGACGATGAGGATGCGGGTCATGCCGGTCGCGCCTCCCTGGGGCTGGTCTGGGTCTCGGGTGCGGATCCACTCGATGCGGGTATGCCGTCCGCCTCGGTCGCGGCCAGGTCGGCCTCGGACAGGGCGGGCAGCGCGCCGGTGGTGGACTGGTCATCGGGGCCGTAGGCAGGAGCAGGGAGCCGGATGGTGAAGGTCGAGCCGCGGCCGACCTCGCTCCACACGGTGACGTCACCGCCGTGGTTGGCACAGACGTGCTTGACGATCGACAAGCCCAGCCCGGTGCCGCCGGTGGCCCGGGATCGGGCGGCGTCGACGCGGTAGAAGCGCTCGAAGATCCGGCCCAGCTCGCTCTCCGGGATGCCCTGTCCCTGGTCGGACACGATGACCTCTCGGGCCCCGTCGGCGGCGATGAGCGCCCGGACTGCGACCCGGGTGCCGGAGGCGGAGTAGGCCACCGCATTGACGACGAGGTTACGCACGGCGGTGGTGAGCAGGCCGGCGTCGCCCCAGACCCAGCACTTGTCGTCGCAGCGAACGACGATGTCGATCTCGCGCTCCTCGGCGGTGATCCGCACGTCGTCGACCGCCTGCGTGACGATGTCGGCGAGGTCGACCGCGTCGGGGTCGGAGAGGCGGTCCTCGGACTGCAACCTGGACAGCTGGACGATGTCGCTGACGAGTTGGTCCAGCCGTCGGGTTTCCTTGCGCATCCGCTTGGCGAAGCGGGAGACGGCCTCGGGGTCGTCACGGGCGTCCCGGACCGCCTCGGCGAGCAGCATGAGGCCGCCCACCGGGGTCTTGAGCTCGTGGCTCACGTTGGCGAGGAAGTCACGGCGAACCTCCTCGACGAGGTAGGCGTGTGAACGGTCCTCAACGAGCAGCAGAACGTGCTCCATGCCCAGGTGCGTCGCCCTGGCCTGGACCACCCGGCGGGCGTCGGCGCGGGGCCCTCGGGGCAGGTTGAGTTGTTCCTCGACCAAACCGCCCTCGGACAGAGCCCGTCGGGCGAGCGCGAGCAGCGGTGGATGGGTGACCGCGGTTCCCCGGACCAGGCCGTGAGAGATGGCGGTGGGGGAACAGGCAACGACCGACTG
>CAZNLX010000246.1:0-2770 GCA_964573925.1 uncultured Intrasporangiaceae bacterium | reverse complement strand
GCACCACCGACACCGACTGGGCCCTGGACAAGGCACACCCGGCGGCGACCTCGGCCGACATCGACTACCTGCTCGGCCACGTCAACCGGATCTTGCGCACTGAACTCACCCAGGCCGACGTCGAGGGCGTCTATGCCGGGCTGCGGCCGCTGTTGGCCGGTGAGTCCGACCAGACCTCCAAGCTCTCCCGGGAGCACGTCGTCGCGCACCCGACGCCCGGGCTCGTCGTCGTCGCGGGCGGCAAGTACACGACCTACCGGGTCATGGCGGTCGACGCCATCGACGAGGCGGCCCGCGGCCTGGGCGGCGACGTCCCCCCGTCGGCCACCGAGGACATCCCCATGGTCGGCGCCGTCGGCTACCGGGCGATGTGGAACCGCCGCGCGGCCCTGGCCCGCCAGAGCGGGTTGCACGTCGAGCGCATCGAGAAGATGCTCATGCGCCACGGCGTGCTCACCACCGAGATCCTCGCGATGATCGCGGCCGACCGCTCGCTCGGGGACCCGCTCCCCGGGGGCGAGGACTACCTCAAGGCCGAGATCGTGTATGCCGCCTCGCACGAGGGCGCGCTGCACCTCGACGACATCCTGGCCCGGCGCACCCGGCTGTCCATCGAGTCCTTCGACCGGGCGATCACCGCGTCCCGGCCGGCCGCGGAGTTGGTCGCCCCGGTGCTCGGGTGGGACGCCGCGACGGTCGACGAGGAGGTCGTCCACTGGGCGCAGCGGGTCGCGGCGGAACGGGCCAGCCAGACGATGCCCGACGACGCCTCGGCCGACGCCGCACGGTTGAAGGCGCCGGATCGCGGCTGAGGCACCGGCCAGACTCGGACACGCCGAGCGTCACCAGGAATTCATCTAGCTATCCGGTGATCTAGGTCACGATCGGGTTACAGTGCAGGTGGGGCCGCGTCCGGGGCCGACATCGCAGTCGACACCCGTGAACCATGCGGCCCCGCCAAGCGCCGGGGCGTGTGGAGATCGGGTCTGCGGGACCCGAGGAATCGGGTCTGCGGGACCCAGGTCCGTCACCAGCGAGACAGCACCCGTGAAACAGCGACGAGTGTCGTGATCACAGCACCTGCGACTGCTTCACAGCGTCTTTCACGCGCGTGGGCGGGACCGGCGACGTGAGCGACGACACCGACAGGTGAACCGGAGCGGGTGGCAGGATCGCAGGAGGATACCCACAGCCCGTGAACCGACCTGGGAGAGGCGAGATGAAGACGGCGACAGGGAACTTCTTCGAGGACTTCACGCTCGGGATGGAGCTCGTCCACGCGACGCCACGGACCGTCTCTGAAGGCGATGTCGCGCTCTACACCGCGCTCTACGGGCCGCGATTCGCCCCGACGTCCGGCGTGACGATGGCCCGGAGCATGGGGCTGGAGCGGATGCCGCTGGACAGCATGCTCGTCTTCCACGTCGTCTTCGGCAAGACGGTCCCGGACATCTCGCTCAACGCTGTCGCCAACCTCGGCTATGCGGGTGGTCGCTTCGGCGTGCCGGTGTATGCCGGTGACACGCTCGCCGCACGCTCGGAGGTCATCGGGCTCAAGGCCAACCGCGACGGCAAGACCGGCGTCGTCTACGTCCACTCGGTGGGCACGAACCAGGACGGGCAGACGGTGCTCGACTACGTCCGCTGGGTCATGGTCCGTAAGCGCGACGAGGCGGCCCCCTCCCCCGAGACGACGATCCCCGATTTGCCCGCGGCCGTCGCCGTCGGTGACCTTGTCGTGCCCTGGGACCTGCGCGGCGGGACGTTCGACACGGCGCTGTCCGGCAGCCCCTTCCTGTGGGACGACTACGAGGTGGGCGAGCGGATCGACCACGTCGACGGGATGACCATCGAGGAGTCCGAGCACATGCTCGCGACTCGGCTCTACCACAACACCGCGAAGGTCCACTTCAACCAGCACGTGGAGTCCAAGGGCCGGTTCGGTCGCCGGATCGTCTACGGCGGGCACGTCATCAGCCTGGCTCGGGCGCTGTCCTACAACGGCCTGGCCAATGCGGTGTCGATCGCGGCGATCAACGGTGGGACGCACAGCAACCCGAGCTTTGCCGGCGACACGATCTATGCCTGGTCGGAGGTCCTGGACCGGATGGAGCTGCCCGGACGCAGCGACCTCGGCGCGCTGCGGCTGCGCACGGTGGCCACGAAGGACCTCGCCTGCGCGGACTTCCCCTACCGGGACGGCGAGGGCAAGTACCTTCCCGGTGTCGTTCTCGACCTGGACTACACGGTCCTCATCCCGCGTCGCTGACCTTCGCGGCGGGCTGGTTCCCGCTGATCAGGTATGCCGCCGCGACGCGGCATACCGAAAGGGACGCCGGAGGGCCCGGGTCTGCTGGCGCAGACCCGGGCCCTCGGCCGTCGTTCGAGTGCTAGCTCACTTGAGCTTGAAGTTCGCCGACAGCGACGACCCGTCATCGGTCGTCATCGTGACCACCCAGCACGTGCCGGGCTTCTTTGGCGTCTGCCAGTTCTGGATGAACTGTCCACCCGTCGCGTCGTAGCGCAGTTGCGTGCCACCGGTGGTGGTGAACTCGACGTCGTCCACCAGGGCCAGGGTGCCGGGGCAGGCAACCTGCTTGGCGGTGAACGAGGCGACGACGGAGACGTCGGTCAACTCGGTCGTTCCGGCGAAGACCTCGAACTTCAAGGGGACCGTGGAGCCGTTCTTCACGACGTTCCAGACACCGCCCATGTCCACCGGCTGGTAGAACCCGGAGAGAGTCCAGGCTGCGATCTGGAAGGTTGAGGT
>CAZNLX010000245.1:0-2807 GCA_964573925.1 uncultured Intrasporangiaceae bacterium | reverse complement strand
CTGCGCGTGCCGGGTGACGCCGAGGAGGGCACCCTGCTGGCCGGGATGGCGCTCGACCGCCCGGTGCGGGTGGAGCTGCTCACCAACCGCACCACGGCGGCCAACCGCCGCAAGCTCGCCGAGGCCCTCGAGTCGGGCCAGGTCGACCTCCTCATCGGCACCCACGCCCTCATCGAGGACGCCGTGGCCTTCCGATCCCTGGGGGTGGTCGTGGTCGACGAGCAGCACCGCTTCGGGGTGGAACAGCGCGACGCCCTGCGCGACAAGGGGCGCACCCCGCCGCACCTGCTGGTCATGACGGCGACTCCGATCCCGCGGACGGTGGCGATGACCGTCTTCGGGGACATGGAGACCTCGACGTTGACCGAGTTGCCCAGTGGTCGGTCGCCGATCCAGACGCACGTGGTCGACGAGGCCCGGCCCGGGTGGATGGAGCGGGTCTGGGCGCGGGTCGCCGAAGAGGTCGCCCGGGGGCACCAGGCCTACGTGGTCTGCCCGAAGATCGGGGAACCCAGCGACGGCAGCACCCTCACGACCGACACCTCGGACGAGGATGCCTCGGGAGACCCGGCGGAGGACGCGACGGGCGATCCGGCGGGGTCGGCGGCATACGCTGCGGCTCGGCCGTTGGCCGGGGTGTATGCCGTGCACGACCGGCTGCGCGTCGAACCGGCGCTGGCAGGGGTGCGGATGTCGATCCTGCACGGCCGGCTGGACCCCGACGCCAAGGACCGGGTGATGACGGGCTTCGCCCGGGGCGAGATCGACGTCCTCGTGGCCACCACGGTCATCGAGGTGGGTGTCGACGTGCCCAATGCGACGGTCATGGTCGTCATGGACGCCCAACAGTTCGGCATCTCGCAGTTGCACCAGTTGCGTGGGCGGGTCGGCCGGGGCTCCGCCGCGGGGTTGTGTTTGCTGGCGACCTACGCTCCGGCACCTGCCGCCGCAGCCCGGCTCGAGGCGGTCGCCGCCACCCTCGACGGCTTCGAGCTGTCCCGGCTGGACGTGGCCATGCGCCGCGAGGGTGACGTGCTCGGGGCCCGCCAGAGCGGCCGCGGGTCCTCGGTGCGCTTCCTGCGGCTCGGCGACGGCGATGACGAGCAGCTCATCGTGGCGGCCCGCGAGGACGCCTTTGCCCTGCTCGACGAGGACCCCGAGCTGTCCCGGTACCCGGTCCTGCGCGACCGGGTCGCGGCCCGGTTGGACGAGGAACAGGCCGCCTACCTGGAGCGTGGGTGATGACCCGGATCATCAGCGGCAGCGTCGGCGGCCGACGGCTGGCCACCCCGCCGGGAGCCGGCACCCGGCCCACCTCCGATCGGGTCCGGGAGGCCCTCTTCTCGCGGCTGGAGCACCTCGAGGTCCTCGACGGGGCCACCGTCCTGGACCTGTATGCCGGGTCCGGCGCCCTCGCGCTGGAGGCCCTGAGCCGGGGCGCCGCCGCGGCCCTGCTCGTTGACGCCGATCGGACGGCCGCCTCGGTCGCCCGCGGGAACGCCCGTGACCTGGGCTTCGCCCGACGGGTCCAGGTGCGGGCCGAACCGGCCGAGCGAGTCCTGCAGGTCGCCCCCGCGGAACCGGGCCAGCGGGCCGGGTTGGTCTTCATCGATCCGCCCTATGAGCTGGCCGAAGACCGGTTGGCCGACGTGCTCGCCCTGCTCGTGGGACACGGCTGGTTGGCACCGGGCGCGCTCGTCGTCGTCGAACGCTCGGCCCGATCGCCCGAGCCGGGCTGGCCGCCGGGGCTGCGGGCGGCGGGGGAGCGCCGCTACGGCGAGACCCGGGTGTGGTTCGCTGAGGCTGTCGGACCTGACGAAGTGCCCTGACCGGCTGCTAGCCTCCCCAACGTGCCGACAATCTGCGTCTGCCCGGGGTCGTATGACCCGGTGACCAACGGTCATCTGGACGTCATCACCCGCGCCACCACGCTCTTCGACGAGGTCGTCGTCGCCGTGCTGCACAACCCGGCCAAGAGCGGCACGTTCCTCGTCGAGCGGCGGATCGAGCTCATCGAGACTGCCCTCGGCCCGCGTGACGGGGTGCGCGTGCAGGCTTTCGCCGGCCAGTTGCTCGTGGACGTATGCCGCGAGCTCGGCGCGGGCGCGATCGTCAAGGGCCTGCGCGGGGGCACCGACTTCGCCTACGAACTGCCGATGGCGTTGATGAACCGCCACCTCACCGGCGTCGAAACGGTCTTCCTCCCTGGGGACCCGGCCTACGGGCATGTGTCGAGCAGCCTGGTCAAGGAGGTCCATGCCCTCGGCGGGGACGTCCGCGGGCTCGTTCCGGACGCGGTCCTCGAGGCCTTGCACTCCGCGCTGCCGCAGCGGCGGTGAGCGGGCGGCATACGCGGCTCGCGGTGTGGACCCCCGGCCTGGTGGGGGTTCCGGCGTTCGGCGATTCGCGAGCGTCGGCGCCGGTCCGGTAATCTCGTTCTTCGGTCTCCGTCCGTCCGGGCGTGGGCCGAACCCTCGACCAGCCGGAAGCCATGCCTCGCCTCGACCCTCGCGCCCCCCTCGTGTTCGACACGAGGGATCTTCGTCGCCAACCGGGGTCGATGCAGGAGGTCACCCGGACGGTGGAGATCCCCGAGGAATTGGGCACCGACATCGTCGCCGTGCCGTCCGGTTCGCCGGTCGACATCGAGCTTCGGCTGGAGTCCGTCACCGAGGGGGTCCTCGTGAGCGGTTCGGTTCGAGCCACGGCGAACGGCGCATGCGTGCGGTGCCTGGATCCGGTGAGCCTCCCCGTCGAGGTGAGCTTCCAGGAGCTGTTCGTGTATGCCGATCGGGCGGCGCACCACC